>NZ_JBEXUE010000066.1:0-30577 GCF_040614275.1 Streptosporangium sp. NPDC006013 | reverse complement strand
GGATGAAGACTCCGGAGATGAACTGCAGTACCACGAACGGCATCACGATCACCGCGGTGGCGCTCTTGGACGACCGGGGCAGGCTGCTGATCGCGTTCAGCTGCTTGCCTGATGGCGGCGCTCTAGTTTGCCGGCTGGGTTGAACCGCTCCGGCTTCGTTGGAGGTCACGGTAGCAGTGGCTGGTGGCCTGCGGGCGCCATCCTGGACAGGTGCGATAGTCGGGTAGTGGATCTTCCCCGCCTGGACGTCAGCGCTTGGTCGAGGTCACCGCGGCCATTTTCACCCATGGAGTCGATGCCCCTGCACTTCTGTACGTCTGGCTCCACCTGGAATCGGCGACTGTCCTGGTCGGCGTTGCGCCTGACTGGGCACTGCGGATTACGCCGGACGAGCCGAGGGGGACTACACGATGCCGGAACTCGGCAGCCGCGTCGACATCGTCCCCGCCCCTGCTGAGGCTCCCTTCATGAGGCACTTCGGGGAGCGGTTGGCGCGCGTGGTCGAGGAATTCGACGCCAAGGGCTGACGCAGAAGGTGATTACCGCGCTGAACGTCGACCTCACTATGAAGGACCTCGCCGACAACCTCGCGGCAGTCCGGTACCCATCCGCTGTCAGCTGAGAAAACGGACTGGCCTGGACTGGCCTGGACGGCTATGGATCGCGGGACCCCGTGGAGCCGTCCCGACCAGGTCCGGATGGCAGCCGTGGACGGTCCTGGACGGTCGTGATCTAACTCGTAATGAAGAGGTGTAAGCCGCAGAGAGATGACAACCGTCCGGAAAATTTGGGGCTTGAAAGCACAAATACCCTGCTGCGTGCGATCTTCGGACTATCGCTGTCCCGGATACCGCTGTCAGGAAATGATGCCTTAAGAAGGCTCAGTGTGTCACTCCGGCTTACATCTTTGATAGCAAGTTCCCTGGTCCGGAACGGATCGGGGAACTTGCCATAAATCACACGTGGTTGCGGTCGGCGCAGGAGCATCGGTTTTCATTGCACGTCTCGTGCCGGTCATTTTGGCAGTAAATGCAAGTGCCGTATCCATTTCCCATCTGATCACACCTCCTTTCGGCTCGACTAGTGTGCCCATTCGGGAGGGGTTTTGGCAAGTGGAGATGTCCCAAAGCGTTTCTTGCGTGAGGGGGCGGAGATTCTAAGAAACGGAAGACGTGACGGTGCGGGACCTAGCATTTCCTTTTGGGTCCTCAGTGATCGCTACTAGGTAGGACAAAATATGCTTTTTGGACGCTCCGTAATATCTAACTAGTGTAGATGGGGTGAGCGTTTAGTGTAAATTAAGCCTAAATGCCCCTTCTGTCCATCTTGAGAAGTTGTTCATGTTTAGGGATTCGCTGCGTAGCGGAAGGATTCGTTTGTGTATCGATTGAAAATTGCGGGATGAGTTGATCTATCTTGGATGAATAACCTGCTTGTCCCTACTAGACCTGCAGGTGAGCGAATGAGTGAGCAGTCGGCACAGGTGATCGTCGGTGAAGAGCAAGTCTCCAACCCTCCCGGTACCGCGAAAAAAACCGACAGCTCCGGTGGCAAGAAGCCTCCCCCTGCGCGGGCAGTTCCCAAGTGGGAGACCGACGCGCGAGACCGAGTCCGAACGGCCGTACGCCGCTACTCCAAGCCGCTGGCCGATCTGGTGGCCCGTGATGCCAACGAAGGAGACACGCGGCTTCTGATCACAGACTTCCTATGCGAAGGGCTGGGCTACGACAAGTACGAGGACCTCACCACCGAGTACCAGGTCAAAGGTGAGTTCGCTGATTACGGCATTCGCATCGACAAGCAGTTGGTCGCCTTCATCGAGGTGAAGCGGTGCAGCCAGAAGCTCAACACCAAGCACCTGCGCCAGGTGCAGATGTATGCCGTCAACGAGGGCGTCGAGTGGATGATCCTGTCCAACGGACAAGTCTGGCAGGCATACCACATGACCGCCGGCCTTCCTGTGGTCATCGATCTCGCCCTTGAGGTCGACCTTCTTGGAGACGCCAGCTTGACGACCAAGGTTGATGGGCTCTTCTACCTGACCAAGGAGTCGTTCAAGCGCCGGTTGATGGATGACCTGTGGAGGGCGCGCGCCGCGACGTCGCCGAAGTCCTTGGCGCAGGTGCTTCTGTCGGAAGTTGTGGTCGATGCGGTGCGCAAGGAGCTTCGACGCCAGACGAGCTACAACGCCGACTCTGCTGAGGTTCACCGTGCCTTGCGTGACGAGGTGCTGCGAGCGGAGATCTTGCCCTAACCGCAGGCGCCTCGAATGAGCGTCCCGAATGGCCTAGCCGATTTGGGACGCTCCATCGTCTGTCGGCTGTCCAGGTGACAGCAGCGCTGACAGCAACGTCCCCGCACATGGACTCACCTCAGCCACCGTCCACCACCCTCTGACCACGGTCTCCGCTACCCGACCAGGGTGATTGGTCCGCCTGAAAAGCGGAAGGTCGGCAGTTCGACCCTGCCCCTGACCACAAGCATTGAACAGCAAGAACGCCCCGAACGGATATTCGTTCGGGGCTTTTTGATATCCACTGACAGCAACGTCATAGATGCACGGGTGAGGATCGAATCCGTGGATTCCAGTCAGCCGAAGTTCCTGTAGCCGTGGTCAAGTAAGTCGTTGCCATTTCGGGGAGGCCCCCGTTAGCCTCCCCGAATCAACGCCCGTCAGGTCGCCGCCAAGGCCTCCGTGGGTGCCAGGCGGGCCGCGCGGATCGCCGGGTACAGGCCCGCGATCGCACCGATCACCACCGTCGCGCCGACGCCACCCGCGAGGACCCACAGTGGCACGACCGTGGGCCACTTCTGCGTCGTGGCGTACATTCCGGTCACCAGATAGCCGAGCAACGCACCGAACGCGCCGCCGAGCAGCGACAGGAGCAGTGACTCCGCGACGAACTGCGTACGGACCTGGCCCTTTGTGGCGCCCTGTGATCTGCGCAGGCCGATCTCCGAGCGCCTTTCCAGCACCGAGATCACCATCGTGTTGGCGACGCCGATCCCGCCCACGAGCAGCGCGACCGCGCCCAACCCGAGCAGCAATGCGTCAAAAGTCGCGTTCGTGGCCCGGCGTGCGGCCAGCACGTCGGACGGCTTCGACACCTGCACCGAGCCCGGCGCCGACGGGTTGGCCGTGGGCGCGAGCACCGCACGTACCGCCTCCACCTGCGACTCCACCGACCGCGTGTAGACCGTCGTCGGATGCCCGTCAAAGCCCAGGTACACCGTGGCCGCCGGCCACCCCATGACCACCGCCGAGTCGAGCTCCGGCGCGAGTAGCACCTTCTGCAACACCCCGACCACGACCCACCATCGGCCACCGATATAGACGGCGGGCACGTTCCCGAGCCGCTCGGCCGCCGTCGCGCCGAGCACCACCGCTGGATACCGGTCGGTCGCCGCGTTGAGCCAGGCACCGTGGTCGAGCGTGCCGCTGACCGTCTTGAGCAGGTCGAGCTTGGCTGCGAGCACGGACAGGCCCCCGGACTGCGCCGCCGGTATCCGGTCGTTGCGATAGGCGTACGTGTCACCGAGCTTGCCGGTAGCGGTGACCGACTGCACCGGGCCGATCCACTTGATCATCTCGACCGACTCGTCGGGCAGCGTGGCCTGCTTGCCGAACATCGTGTTGCCGGGAGACACGGTCAGCATGTTGGTGCCGAGCTTCGCGAGTTCCTGGTCGAGGTCGGCGCGGCTGGAGGCGGAGATGCCGACCACCGCGGTCATCGCCGCGATGCCGATCGCGATGCCCAGCGCCGACAGCACGGCGCGCAACGGGCGCGCGCGCAGGCCGTATCCGCCGAGCCGGGCCAGGTCCGACAGGCGCAGCCGGGCGGGCCGCAGTGACATCTCAGACCACCTGCCCGTCGCGCATCGGCACCTGCCGCGGCAGGCTGTCCGCGATTTCGCGGTCATGCGTGATGACCAGGATCGTCGTGCCCGCCTCGTTCAGCTCGCGCAGCAGTTTCATCACCCCGGCGCCGGAGACCGAGTCGAGGTTTCCGGTCGGCTCGTCCGCGAGCAGTAGCGGCGGATCGCCCGCGACCGCGCGGGCGATGGCCACCCGCTGGCGCTCGCCGCCGGAGAGCTGGTAGGGGCGGTGGCTGAGCCGCTCGCCCAGGCCGACCCGCACCAGCGCGGCCTCGGCGCGCTGCTCGCGTTCTCGCTTGCCGACGCCGGTGTACAGCAGGCCGTCGGCGACGTTGCCCAGCGCGTCCCGCCCCGGCGCGAGGTGGAACTGCTGGAAGACGAAGCCGATACGCCGGGCGCGCAGCGCGGAGAGCTGCCGGTCGGACAGCGACGCCACGTCGTGCCCGTCGATTCGCACGGTGCCCTGCGACGGCCGGTCCAGCGTGCCGACCAGGTTCAGCATCGTGGACTTGCCCGAGCCCGACGGCCCGACGATCGCCAGCAGCTCGCCGTAGTCGACGACCAGGTCGACCGAGAGCAGCGCGGTGATCCCGCCGGGGTAGGTCTTGGTGACACCGGCGAGCTCGATCACCGGGTGGCCGACGAGGGTGCCCGGGGCGGTCACGACGGTTTCGAGGGGATTCACGACGGCACCGCCACCTTCATGCCGGCTTGCAGCCCGTTCCCGGTGATCTCCACCTTGCCGTCGGCGAAGAGCCCGGTCTCCACCGCCACGGTTCGCGTCGTGCTTCCGTCGACGATCTGCACCCCGTACCCGCCCTCAGCGAGCGCGAGCAGCGCAGCCACCGGAACGGCCAGCACGTTCGGCCGCTTGCCCGCGGTGAAAGCGACGGTGATGGCAGCCGCGCCCATGCTCTTGACCGCCGAGGTGAAGCGGATCGTCACCTGGATCCCGGTGGTGTCCGCTTCGCCGTTCTCGCCCTGGCTCACGACCGTGGCGATCTTGATGATCTTGCCTGGGACGACCTTCCCGTTGGGAAGTGTGATCTGCACCTTGGCGCCCTTTTTGGCGAGCCGCCCCGAGCTCGCATCCAGTCTGACCGTGGCCAGCGGCGAGGTGCCGGTGACCTTTTCCACGGTGACGCCGGGCCCGACGACGGTCCCCAACTGCGTACTCAGCGAGTCCACGCGCACCGCGCCGGCGGCGTACACGATCTGGCTGGGATCCACCGTGCCGATCTTGGTCAGATGGAGATCGTCCTGCCAGTCTTTGACCGCAGAGGCGGTCGCCCAGCTGTAGGTGCTGTCGACGGTGAAGCCGCGGTAGCCGAGCGCCCGGAGGTTCTGCTCGAACTGCTTGACGTCGGCGCCCTTGACGCCCGTCGAGAGCATGCGATAGGCGGGGAGCGAGCCGTAGAGCAGAGTGACCGGCTTGTTGTCGAGGTGGAAGATCGCCTTGCCGCGGGTGACCGTCGCGCCCTCCGCGGGCAGCCCGGTCACGGTGCCGTTGCCGCGCGACGAGATCGATGTGGTGTCGCCGTGGCCGAGCGTGCCGTCGTGGTTCTCCCGGTCGACCAGCGTCAGCTTGGTGATCTCGACGGTGGACACCGGCGTGCTACTGGCGGAGCTGGGGCTTTCCTCCGCCACCGGCAGGTTGAAGACCGTGATCGCGGCGGCCACGGCACCGGCCGAGAGCACGCCGGCGACCACGCCCGCGGTGCGTCGTGCACCCATCAAGAGTTTCCCTTGCTCTGCGGAGCCGGCATGTACTTATCGCACTCCTGTCTCGCCTTCTGAAAGGCCGGGTCGTCGGGCTCGAAACCCTGAATTTCGGAGTTGATCTTGATGGAGCCGTTCGCGTCGGGGTCGGGATACTTCGCGAATCCGTGGTCCCGCATGCACTGCGACACCTGCCGCACCTTATTGAGATCCTCTGCGCTGATCTGTTGGCCTTGCCCGCCCCTCCAGGGGGAGTACACCTTGCATGCCTCCTCCGCCTTATCGACCTTGCTCTGGTCGGTGCCGTCGGGGGCGTGTACCCCTAGATTGCCTTCGGCATCCGGGTCGGGGAACCACGTGAGGCCCTGGTCGCGCATGCACTGCGAGAATTTCAGCGCCGAGTCCTGGTCGTTTCCCGCCACCGCGCTGGCGCCGGCCGTGGGCGCGCCGGAGGTGGCGGTCGCCACCAGTGGGTCAGAATGACGGGCGCAACCGGCCGTTCCCACGGCAAGCAGCAAAGCAACTGCGACAAGAGTTTGTCGCGTCGTCGCCTTCTTCGCCAGCGGCTTATTCGTATTCGTGGACATGCGTTATGTTTACGCTTCGACCGGTCACACGCCGGGCACAGAAAACGCGTAACAGCTCTTACTTGGTTTCTACAGCCGGGAAAAGCACCCTGATCGCGAGGCCGCCCTCCGGCCGGGCACGCACGGTCAGGTCCGCCGAGTGGGCAGCGGCGATCGACTGGACGATGGACAGCCCGAGGCCGTGATGACCGTCGTCGTCGGCCGTCCGGTTGAGCCGCTGGAACGGGCTGAGAAGCTGGTCCACCATCTCCGGCGGGACGGGCGGCCCGGTGTTGGTCACCGACAGGAAGGAGCGCGCGCCCTCGGTGCCCGTCGCCACCTCCACCCGCCCGTCCGGGACGTTGTGACTCATCGCGTTGTCGACCAGGTTGGCCACCAGCCGCTTGATGAGGGCGGGGTCGCCGGTGACTCGGGCGGGCCGGACCTCCGCTGCGACGGCCAGGTCTTGTCGTCGCGCTTCCGGGCCGGCGGCCCGCAGCACGTCGCCGGTCAGCCCGGACAGGTCAACGCTCTCCAAGCGGTCCAGGCCGCGTTCGCTGGTGGCCAGGACGAGCAGCGATCCGAGGAGCCTGGCTTGCTGCTCACTGACAGCCATTAATTGCTCGAACTGCGCCCGGAACGAGTCCGCCGTCGCGTCCGGGTCGATGACGGCTTCCTCCAGCAGGGCATGCTCCAGCGTCAGCGGCGTACGCAACTCGTGTGCGGCGTTGGCGATGAACCGCTTGTGCGAGTCGAGTGCCGCCTCCAACCGGCCGAGCAGCCCGTCGACGGTGTCCGCAAGATTCTTGAGCTCGTCGCGCGGCCCTGTGACGGCCAGCCGCTCGTGCACATTTCGCGCCGAGATGCGCTGGATGCTGGTTGTCATGGTCTGCAGCGGCCGCAGCACCCGCCCGGCCACCAGCCAGCCGAGCACGGCCGAGAGCATCGACATGATGGCGAGCGCCACGCCGGACTGCACGAGCAGCTGATGCATGATCCCCGCCTGCTGCTGGACAGCCTGCTCCCGGACCGCCTCGGCGATGCGCCGCTCCGCTTCGGGCAGCTGGACTCCCCCCGGCAAGCTCTCCCCCAGGTAGATGCTGACGCTCCGCCCACCGGACGGCGTCGTGCTGGTCGTGGACATCGCGACGTTCGGCCCGCTGTGTGCGACCAGAAGATAGGTGATGGCCAGCAGAACGGCGCCGGAGAGCAGGAAGAGCACGCCGTACAGGAGGGTGAGCCGCAGCCGAACCCGCATACCGGAAATCTTGGACTTCAGACCCATAAGGATCCCATCACGTTCAGATTCGATAGCCGGCCCGGGGAACGGTCTCAATGACAGGCGGCTCACCGAGCTTCGACCGGAGGCGGTTCATGGTGGCCTTCACCGTCGTCGTGAACGGGTCGGTTGCCTCGTCCCATACCCGTTCCAGGAGCTCTTCGGCGGAGACCACCCGGCCCTGTGCGGTGAGCAGGTATTCGAGGACGGCCAGCTCCTTGGGATTGAGCGCCAGCCGCGTCCCGGCCCGGGTGGCGACCCGCTGGGCCGGGTCGAGCGCCAGGTCACCGCGCACCAGCACGGGCGGCACGGCGGGCTGGGAACGCCGGCCGAGCGCCCGGATGCGGGCCACCAACTCGGGATAGGCGAACGGCTTCGGCAGGTAGTCGTCCGCGCCGATGGTGAGGCCGCGCACCCGGTCGGCGATGGTGGCGGCCGCGGTCAGCATGAGCACCCGGGTGCGCAGCGGCTCCCGCATCAGCCGGCGGCACACCTCATCGCCGGAAACACCCGGCAAATCACGGTCGAGGACCACCACGTCATAGTCGACCTCAACGGCGCGCTCGAGGGCCGCGGTCCCGTCATACGCCACGTCGACCGCCATGCCCTCGCGCCGCAGAACCCGCGCCACCGAATCGGCGAGCCGCACGTGATCCTCAACCACCAGGACCCTCATACGCCTCCCCCGACCGCCCGTGTCCGCCTCCGATCCGGAACGCCAGCGTACGGGTGAGACGGTCACATGGTTGTCACAACCGCCCCCGGCCAGGCCGCGCGCAGGGCGTCGGTGGATGACACGCGGGCGACGCGCAGCGCCGGAAGCAGATCGCCCACGTGCCGGCGTGGCCCGACGCCTGATCCTGGACACGGGGGTGCTCATGGCCGCCGAGGGAGGCAAGGCACCCGTGGACGCCGTGATCGAAGATGCCGATGATGTGGCGATTGCGGCGATCACTGTGGCCGAACTGCTCGTCAGCGTGGAGATGGACGATGCGGCCCGACGACCGAATCGGCAGGCCTTCGTGGATGAAGTCCTGGCGTTGATTCCCATCGAGGAGTACACGACAGACGTCGCCAGAGTCCATGCTCGTCTCATGGCGCATGTTCGCCGAGAAGGTAAGTCTCGGGGAGCGTACGATCTGCTGATCGCAGCGACGGCCGCGGCCACTGCGAGAACAGTGATCACGATGGACGCCTCGGCCGCATTTGATGATCTTCCAGGTGTACGCGCTCAGGTGGTTCCTCGCTGAGTGACGACGGCAACCCTGACGGCAACGTCGGCCACCAAGACAGCACCCAGGGCACTCTTGGCCACTCGTCGGCACCTGGGTCGAGGCGGCCCGGCAGCCTGATGGCCACACCTGAAAAGCGGAAGGTCGGCAGTTCGACCCTGTCCCTGACCGCAAGCATCGAACAGCAGAAACGCCCCGAACGGATCATCGTTCGGGGCTTTTTGATCTCCTCTGACAGCAACATCACCAGTCTTCGGCCATCTCTCGGAGATAGCGGAAGTGCTCGTCTATGCCAACCTCTGAGCCCTTGAGGTAGCTGGCAATCCTCCATCTCGTTCGTATCTTTATGCAACGGCCTGAGTTCTGCGCGTGCCCGCGTGCGGATCCACCGCAGCATCCTTGATGTACATCATCATGTACGCTGAAGACATGAAGGTGATGACCATGTCCGAATCGCGGGCCAACTACGCCGCCACCCTCGACGCTGTCATCGATGACCAGGAAGAAGTCCTCATCACCCGCCCTGGCGGGGAAGGCGTCGTCATGGTGTCGCAACATGAATACGAATCGATGCGCGAGACGCTCTACCTCATGGCCTCGCCTGCCAACCGCCGACGTCTGTCGGAGGCGGTCGCCCGCCTGGAGGCCGGCGGCGGCACCGTCCGCGAACTGGCCGATGAGGACACCACCTCGTGAAGGTCCTCTTCGACGAACTTGCCTGGGATGACTACTGCTACTGGCAGCGAGAAGATCGACGCATCCTCAAAAGGATCAATCAGCTGATCGCCGACATAGCCCGAAACGAGAACGAAGGCATCGGCAAACCAGAGCCGCTGAAGTACGAATGGTCCGGCTACTGGTCCCGGCGCATTACTTCAGAACACCGGCTCGTCTACCGCGTCAACGACGACACCATCATGATCGCCGCCTGTCGCTATCACTACGAGAAGTAGCATCCGGCCGGCGGCGAACCCCGGCATCCCGCTTCGGTTCAGAGCGGGAAGCCTGCGGCGCCCCTCTTGCGGGAGATGCCTGTCACTCACCGGCTGTGGCCAGGGCGATCGACCCCGGGGCCCGATGGACGGTCCGGCACGGGGTGACCTGCGCTGATGTAACAGCAGCACTGGCAGCAACATGCCCACACACCAGGACATCTGCGTCACCGTCCACATGCGACTGACCATGGCCTCGGTCAGCCGAGCAGGGCAGTTGTCCCGCCTGAAAAGCGGAAGGTCGGCGGTTCGACCCCGCCCCTGACCACAGCAGCTGAACAGCACAAACGCCCCGAGCCACCTATGGCCGGGGCGCTTTTCGTTGTGCCTGACGACAACGCTGACGACAACGCGCTTTTCATTAAGGGAGCGAGGAATGGGCTGGCGGCTCTTACGACGTCGGAAGGCGCGTCTGTCGGCTCAGACCGCAGTGCGCTATCTGATGGGCCGAGGGTTCATCGAGATACGCGCCACGACGCACATCGTGCGCCGGGAGTTGCAGGGTGAGGACCTCAGTAGCCCGCTCAGCCGCATCGACCGCATAAGAATGATCGCCGACATCTGCCACAACCTTCCGGCTGGGCTTCCCCTCGTAACGTAGAGACATCGCCTTAAGGGGGAAACGGCGATGTCTCTACGTTACGAGGGAAAGCCCAACTGGCCGCCCAGATCCCAGAATGACATCGAAGATCACCAACAGCATCCCGAAAGTGAGCCAGAGCCACTTTTTTTACATGGCCACGGACACGATCGCAGGAAGACTCGCCACGACGTATCGAAGGTTCGGGCCGTCGGGCGGAAGTGCCGAGAACGCAGAATACGTCGCACCGTCGCCTCGCTGACCCGGTAGCCGAGCTGCACCAACTCCCCATGCAGGGTTCTCCTTCGCCAGGCGGATGATCAAATCCCGGACCTCCTGGCTCGTCCTCGGCCGTCCACAACGATGCGGATAGGTCCAGGTGCCAGGTGAGCAACGTCGCTGGGGTGACAAGCCGGTGAGCACGCGGCACCGCCGGCAACCAGCGGGCCAACGCCGCGAGCACGGCCCGGTCGGCCCAGTCCGGCTTCGGACGCGCCACCTGACGCCGCAGCACCGCCACCTCGTGACGTAACACCACGATCTCCACGTCCTTCGACGCCTGACTGCGGCCCGGCAACACCAGCCGGCCAAACACCCGGATCGCGATCAGATAGAGCAGGCGAACAACCACAAGGCGTGATCTTGGTGGCTGTCCCCGGACACCGTCAAACCACAGCTCAGAGAGCCACAACGCCAATTTTGACGCGGCATAGGCACCACCGGCGAGCGAATCAGTCTGACGGCGCTCCATCCACAGACCATGTTCCCGAGCCGTACTCGTCGGGTTGGAGAACAATCAGATCCGTCCCCGTCACGAAAGCGTTCGGCGGGCAGGTCTGTGGTTCGATCCCGACGCCGGTGCGGGTGAGGTGCTTGCTCGGGAGGTCGCCTGAGAACACCTGGACCCAGCGGAATGCTGGGGAGGTGCGGATCGTGAGGGTCAAACCGGCCGGATCAGAGAGAGTGACGTCTCCTGCATCCTCTGTGGGAGCCACCGCGTACGCAACGCTGAACCGATCTGGACCGAGCGCGCGGCCCTCTCGAAAATCGAGCCCGGAGTTGTCCACGAGACGCCATCGGGTCGGGAGAGCCGAGAGCGGGTCGGTCTCGAGGTAGCTCGGCGCAGTGAGCTTCAGGATCCAATCCGTCAGCGGCGACGGTCCCGGTCTGAAGTAGGGGTGGAACCCGATGCCGAACGGAGCGATCCGATCACCGATGTTGACCCACGCTGCGTCGCAGTGCAAACCCGTGGCCGTGACCGTGTAGGTGACGGTCACGCGCACAAGGAACGGATACCCGTCGACCCCTCCTACGGTGTGGCCGAACGAGACCGACGATGTGCTCCGGCGCTCCAGGGCCCATAGCTGGTCGAACGCCAGGCCGTGCAGGGCGTGGCCGTACGCCGGATCGTTGATCGGGAGTTGATAGGCGCGCCCCGCGAACTCGTACCTGCCGTCGGCGAGGCGGTTGGGCCAGGGAGTGAGCACCGCGCCGTGGTGGCCCAGTGCTGGCGCGACCCGGCCGGGGCCGGCCAGGATCGACTCATCGCCGAGCCAGAGCCCGGTGAGGGTGGCACCGATGGGATCGACGGTGGCGCGAGTGCCGCCCCACGCGATGGTGGCGGGTTCATCAGCAGCGGTCACTGGCCGTGCTCGCGTGCGCGGATCCCGTATGCCGCGCGTGACATCTTCGCCGCGGTCGCGCGCGCTTCGCGTCCGAGCTCGGTGACGCGGCTCTGCATGCGGTACTTCGGGCCATAGATGGACACGGCCGCGAGCGGGAGGCCGTTCCGGTCCTGGGCGAGCGCTGCGACGCGTTCTACGTCGTCGGTTCGCGGGATCCAGACGTACCCCCGTGATCGGGCGAGCTCCAACTCGCGCGCCCAGCTCTCGCGGTCGAGCCGGACTTCGGGATGCTCGACCGGTGCGTCGCGGAGGTCGTCGAGGATGCGGTGCTGCTCGACGACCGGAAGGGCGAAGAGGATGGCGCGGCCCGCGGCGGTTGCGTGCAACGGGGCTAGGTTCCCGATGTGCGGGACCATCCGGAACGGTTGCTCCGGATCGATCTGCTCGATGCTGACGGTGTAGTCGCCTTGCCGGATCGTGAGGATCACGGTCTCGCCGACCACATCGCAGAGTTCCTTGAGGTAGGGCCGGGCGATCTCGCTCAGGTTGTACTGCTTCTGGAACCCTTTCCCGAGACTCAGGACCCGGCCGGTCAGGACGACGCGCCTGTTGTCGAGGCGAGCGAGGAATCCCAGGTCGACCAGCGTGGCGACGAGCCGGGAGACGGAGCTCTTGTCCGTTCCGGTGAGCTCGGCCAGTTCGGTCACGGTTAAGCCTCCGCGGCCGTCTGCGACGGCTTCCAGGATCCGCAACCCGCGCGCCAGTGCGCGGTAGCGAGCCTCCTCCGTCACGCGATCTCCTTTCGACGCGTCAAGGATTCGATCTCCTCGCGCATTCCCGACTCCATCGCGCGGTCGGCGACCCCGCCCACCGCGCGGATGGCCTCACGGAACGGGGTCGACAGCTGGAACGAATCGTAGTCGGGCACGTAGCCGAAGTCTTCACGGGCTTTGTCCATCGGCAGACGCGTGAAGGTGTTCCCGCTCACCGCGTTGTAGATCTCGAAGCGCAGAGGTTCGGCGTCGATCACGGTGTCGATCAGACGGTACAGGTCGGTCGGTGCGGTGTAGTCCTGCAGCATCCAGCCGGTGTCGGGAGCGTCGATGACCTGCGGATCCTGGAACGCGCCAATGCGGAGCGCAACGAACGACAACTGCTCGGTGCTGGCGACGAAGCTGCCGAGCGCCTCACCGAAGGCCTTCGTGACGCCGTACAGATCCCCCGGTTGGACTGGGTCGTCCTCGGTGACACCCGAGCCCGGCGGGTAGCCGGAGACGGCGTGGACGGAGGATGCATAGACGACTCTCCGGCAGGCCGCTGCCACGGCCGCGGCGATCACGTTGTACGTCCCCACGATGTTCGCCGGCAGCAGGCTCGACCACGTCGCCCAGGGGTGGCGTTCACCGCCGAGATGGAGGACGGTGTCGATGCCGTCGAACGCTCCATGGATCTCATCCAGTTGCCTGAGGTCGGCTTCGACCAGTCGC
This sequence comes from Streptosporangium sp. NPDC006013, assembly GCF_040614275.1. NCBI lineage: Bacteria > Bacillati > Actinomycetota > Actinomycetes > Streptosporangiales > Streptosporangiaceae > Streptosporangium > Streptosporangium sp. NPDC006013. The sequence goes on along the minus strand of NZ_JBEXUE010000066.1, from coordinate 17,221 downwards.
CCGAGGTGCGCGTGCCGGTCGTCGAACTGCCCCGGCAGGTCCAGGAGCGTGACCTGATAGCGATCGCGCGCCCACTCCGCATAGCCCGAGCCGATGGAGCCGGCGCCGCCCGTGATCAGGAGCTTTCGCATCAGCAGCGCCCCGCACTGACGACCACGTCGCTGGGATGCACCTGCAGGCCCTCGTCGAGTACGGCCGGCAGACTGCCGCGGTTCCAGTAGATGTCGACCTGGTCATCATCGAGCGAGTAGCGCGTATGCAGGAGCGTGCCGTCGTCGATCAGCTCGAACGAACCGTCGTCGAAGATCCGCGCGTGCTCGCGGCGCAGACCGACCAGACGCCTGATCCGGTCCGCGTAGGCGGGCGCGGAGTCGATCGTGCGCCGTGCACGATGGATCGCGACGTCGAATGCGAGGTTGTACGCGAACGCGAAGTTGAGCTGGTCCTCCCAGCCCGGTCGTTCGTCGTGGATGAAGCGGTTCGAGACGACCGGCTCGGGGAAGGCCGTGCGGAACAGGCCGGGGAACGCCTCGTCCTGGTACTGGAACGCGAATCCGAGGCCGTGGTTGAAGTCGAGGAGCGGGATGAGATTGTCGACCATGCCCTCCGAACCGACCGCCGCGCCATCCGCTGCCTCCCGGATCTGCTTGAAGGTCTGCGCCCGGTACGTGGTCTCCAGGTTCGTGCGCTCGCCGTGCTCGTGGCGCTCGTCGTAGCAGGGCCAGGCGGTCAGGTGGAACCCGGTCTGGTCGAAGAACACAGAGCGGGCGCCGAGCGATGCCTGGGTAGCGGCGACGGATGCCATCTGATCCCGCCACCGCGGCGCGCCGTGGCAGGCGGCGACGAACGATGGTGCCGCGAAGTAGCGCATGGTCAACGACTCTCCGGCGAAGTCGTAGCCGGCGACGTAGTCCAGGCCGCGGAAGTCCTTCTTGGTGACCTCGTCGGCGTGGTCGGAGTAGTACTGCGTCGTCCTGTCGATGATGTTGCCGTTGGCGTAGAGCGAGATGAATCCGCCGCGATCGTTGATCGTCTTGATCGCCCGAGCCAGGGCTTCCGCACCGCCCAGCTCCTCGTCCGCCTCGTAGATCGGGTAGCCGCGATCGAAGCCGGCCTTCCACCACCCGAACAGGAGGATCCCATCCAGTCCGTGTTCGCGGCCGAGCTCGAAGATGGGCACCAGGTCGTCGTAGTGGAACTGCTCGGCGCCGAACTGATGCCGCATGATGATCCGCTGCCACCCCTTGAGCTTGCTCCGCGATGCCGGCGGGCCGTGGTACCAGCTGTCGGCCCACTCCCGGTATCGCCGTGCTCCTGCACGCCAGCCTCCTGCGAGCAGCGCGATGACGATCTCCCCGGTGTCGATCGAGCTTCGGTCGAGCGGGGTCACGACGGACAACCAGAGCTCGCCCTCCGTGCCGCGAGCCGGGATCCCGGCGCTGAAGAGGGCCCCGCGGAAGTCCGGATCGTGGCGGGCCAGGTAGAGGAACTGGTCGCCCGACTCCACTCCCTGCCACGGCATGCTCATCTCGCCGGGGTACGCGGATTGCTCCCAGATGCCGGCCGAGTCGTCGCGCATGTACTCGGAATGTGCACGCGCAAGTCGAGTACGCGGCCTCTCGATCTTCCGACCGAGTCCCTCCGACCGGTAGAGCACCTCGTGCTGCGAGGCGGGGTCGGGTGCGAGCTCGACGATCGGCAGCGACATCTCGCGCAGCGTGATCCCGGTCCCGGCCTCGCCGGTCGCGCGGAACGAGAGCTCGTCCACTCCTGCGGAGACCACGATGACGAGATCCACGTCGATGGTCGCTCCGGCGACCGTGGTCAACGTGTTGTAGGAGATGACGAGCGTGTCGTCGTGCCGAACCACGGTCGAGCGCTGCTGCTCCGAATGCACTGCGACATCGCGTTGGTCGCCGATCATCACGGATAGCGACCAGAACCGCCCACGCGCACTGGTCGTGAAGCGGCCTCCCGTGAGGGAAGCGCGCGCGCCAACCGAATCGAGACCGAAGGACAGGGACCCTGCCGCGAGTGTGTGGGCTTCTTCGCTAATCATGCCGCGATCATAGGATCGCGGTGCATATGGCTCAATAAAGTTGCATATACGACAACAAAGCTAGGCGGTAGTTGCACCATCAGATCCATCATTGCCGTATATGGATTCTCTCCCTAACGTGGCCCGCACACCTGCCAAAGGGGACACGTGAAGGACATCGACCAGCTCAGCGAAGGCGCCACGGACGTCGCCGATCGCCGCCGCATCGCGCCGGCCTACGCGCCGAAGGCGGTGGATCACACCGTCCCCTGGGTGAACGACGAGGATGTCCGCATCACGTCGGTCGAGGCGATCATCACGGCTCCCGAGGGTGTGAACCTCGTGGTCGTCCGCGTGCGGACAAGTGTCGACGGACTCGAGGGGCTGGGCTGCGCAACGTTTCATCAGCGCGCCGATGCCGTGAAGTGCGCCGTCGACGAGTATCTGGCTCCGCGGCTCGTCGGGCGGTCCGCCCAGGAGATCACCGACATCTGGAACAGCAGCCAGGTCGACAGCTACTGGCGGGGCGGGCCGGTGCTGAACAGCGCGCTGGCCGGGGTGGACATGGCTCTGTGGGACATCATGGGCAAGACTGCCGGGCTGCCGGTGTGGCAGCTCCTCGGGGGAAGGGTGCGCCGCTCGGTGGCGACGTACGTGCATGCCTCCGGTCGTGATGTCGCGGAGCTCATCCACGAGGTCGAAGCATGTGCCGCGGCCGGGTATCAGCTCGTTCGCTGCCAGATCACCGTCCCTGGGACCTCGACGTACGGCGCAGCCCAACAGAGCGACTCGCACATCAGCTGGGATCCGGAGCAGTACGTCCGGTTCATCCCCGGTGTGTTCGAGGAGCTGACCGCACGCTTCGACGGCCGAGTGCGTTTCCTGCACGACATCCACGAGCGCGTCGATCCCGCGGACGCGATCAGACTCCTCCGTGCGCTCGAGCCGTTCGGACTGTTGTTCGCAGAGGATCCCGTCGCGCCTGAGGACCTTGACTGGATGCGCACGATCCGCAAGCAGACGATCACGCCGCTCGCGTTGGGTGAACTCCTGACCGACATGCGCAGCTTCAACGCGCTCGTGACGGAGCGGCTCGTCGATTTCATCCGATGCCACGTCTCAGCGCTCGGCGGCATCACCCCGGCCTGGCGCCTGGCGATGCTCGCGGAGATCCACGGCGTGCGCACCGCTTGGCACGGCCCCCGCGATGTCTCTCCGATCGGGCACATGGCGAACCTCGCCATGGACCTGGCATCGCCCGCGTTCGGCATCCACGAGCACTTCGAGTTCTCCGACCAGGCCAGATCCGTCTTCCCGGGAACGCCCGTGACCCGGAACGGCGTACTGGAGCCCTCCGGCGCCCCTGGTCTCGGCATCGGGTTCGATGAACGCGAAGCGGCGAGGCATCCCCCGGTGTCCCCGATGTCCAACTGGCACTACAGCCGGGTGCGTCGACCAGACGGCACAATCCAGCGGCCATAGTGCCCCTCAGAACCCCATGAAGAAGGGAATTGGCAATGAAGCGCAATGTTGCTCTCGTCGGTGCAATCGTCTTGACTGTCGCGCTCGCCGGCTGCGGAACCGGCGGCAAGTCAGGCAAGCCTTCCGAACCTTCGGCGGTGAGCACCGAACTCACGGACAAGCCGGTCAAGCTCAAGCTGTCCTATGCCAGCGTGCAGCCGATCACCCCGCTCACCGAGGGGTTCACGAAGCTCCACCCGAACATTACCTTCGACCTGATCGAGACACCCTTCGCCGACTACCAGACCAGCCTCAAGCTGGCGATGTCGTCGAACGACTCACCCGACATCGTGCAGTACAGCCCTGCGCCGATGCGCGCCATCGTCCCGGCAGGGCTCGTCCTCCCACTCGACGACTACGCCAAGGCGTACGGCTGGCGCGATCAGGTGTCGCCGTCGCTGCTGGGGATCCTCACGTCCAACAAGGACGCGACCCAGTACGGCATGGGCAGCCTGTACGCGTTGCCCGGTGCGGTGCAGATGGTCGGCGTCTTCTACAACAAGGCCGTCACCGAAGCTGCGGGGATCACCGATGAGCCGAAGACCCTTGCCGAGTTCGAGGACGACCTGGCGACGGTCAAGGCCAAAGGTGTGACTCCGCTCGCGGTGCCCGCCCTGGCCACGGGTGGGTTCCAGCTGTGGGGCGCGCTCTCCAACGTCATGGCCGACCCCAAGGTGTTCAGCTCCTGGGTCTACGGCGAGCCCGGCGCGACGCTCCTGAACGACCCCGGCTTCGAGAAGGCCGCAGCCACCGTCAAGAAGTGGGCCGGCTCCGGCTACATGGCCAAAGGGGTCAGCGCTGTCGCGGACCCGGACGCCATCACCGAGCTCACGAGCGGGCAGCGCGGCTACTTCCTCTCCGGCAACTGGAACGCGAAGGAGCTCTCCGAGAAGTTGGGCGACGACCTGGGCTTCTTCCCGCTCCCGGGTGAGACCGCCGGCCAGCCCGCTGTGGCGACCGGTTCCGGCTTCCCGTACTCGATCTCGGCGAAGTCCCAGAACAAGGACGTCGCTGCCGCCTTCCTGAACTACATCATCAGCGAGAAGGCTGCGCAGGGGGTGTACGACGGCGGATTCATCCCGATCCAGCCAATCGACGGCGACCCCGACAAGGTGAAGGGCGAATTCGTGGGCGCCTACAAGGCGGTGGTCGACGGCGGCGGTATCACTCCGTTCGCCAACTGGGCCACCAGCTCGATCATCGACCCGCTCACGGCCGGGATCCAAGGCGTGATCAGCGGCAACAAGACGCCGAGGGCCTTCATCGAGTCGCTGCAGGCCGACTGGGAAAGCAAGCGCTAATGGCTCTGCTCAGCCTCCAAGCGGAAGAGCGTACCGCCGAGCGGCGCCCAGCCAGCCGATCATTGTCGCCGCGTCGCCGCTTCGGCGCGCTCGCGTTCGTCGCACCAGCGCTGCTGATCTATCTGGCCTTCAGCATCTGGCCCGCGTTCAACACGCTGTACTACTCGATGCTCGACTGGGACGGCCTGAACGTCGCAGAATGGGTCGGGTTCGAGAACTACGCGAAGGTGTTCACCGAGCCGGAGCTGTTCAACTCGATCCTGCACAGCCTCGTCCTCGTGTTCTTCTTCGCCGTGCTGCCCATCGCGCTCGGCCTCCTGCTGGCAGGCCTGCTGATGGGATCGGGCACGCGCGGCATGTCCGCGTTCCGCGTGATCTACTTCCTCCCGCAGGTGGTCCCGCTCGTCGCGGTTGGCATCGCCTGGCGCTGGCTCTACGCGGAGAACGGCCCCCTGAACGAGTTCCTGGAGACGATCGGTCTGGGTGTTCTCGCAGCGCCCTGGTTGGCAGGCACGGACACCGCTCTGATCGCGCTCGGGCTCGTGGGCACCTGGGGCATGTCCGGTCTGTGCATGATGCTGTTCGTCAGCGGTGCGCAGAAGATCGACTCGTCGCTGTACGAGGCTGCGGCGATGGATGGAGCCGGCCCGATCCGCCGATTCGTCAGTGTCACCTTGCCGGGTCTCCGCGGCGAGATCTCGATCGCTGCGGTCATCACGACGATCGCCGCACTGTCCAGCTTCGACCTCGTCTACGTGACCACGAGTGGCGGCCCGGAGAGCGCGACGACCGTTCCCGGTCTGCTCGTCTACCGGCTCGCCTTCACCTACGAGCGGATCGGCCACGCGGCAGCACTCGCGATCGTCCTCACGGTGCTGATCTTGATCTTCGTCTCCGTGATCCGCCGGCTCACCAAGGAAAAGGCATGAAATCGTCACCAGCGGTGCTCCTCGCCCGCCACATCGTGCTCATCCTGTTCGCGGTCGCATTCCTGATCCCGTTCGTCGGTATCGTCCTGGCCGCGCTCCGTGGAGATTCGGAGACGGGCGGATTCCAGCTCCCGCACACCTGGACGCTGCAGAACTTCGCGATCGCCTGGGAGCAGGGGAGGTTCTCGGAGCTGATGCTCTCAAGCCTCATCGTAGGAGCGATCGTCGTACCCTCGACCCTCGTCTTGGCGACACTGGCGGGGTACGGCCTGGCCGTGCTTCGGCCCATGGGACACAGCGCGATCATGACAACCTTCGTCATCGGGCTGACGCTGCCGACGGAGCTCGTGATCATCTCCCTGTACTACAACCTCGATTCCGTCGGCTTCACGAACAACTACCTGGGCGTCGCCTTGGCTGAGGTCGCCCTGTTCCTGCCGTTCAGCGTCTACTGGATGCATACGCACTTCAGCGGGGTGCCGCGGGCGCTGATCGAGTCCGGGAGGATCGATGGTGCCAGCGACTGGCGGATTCTCCGGGAGCTCCTGCTGCCGATCTCCAAGCCGGCGTTGACGACGCTGGTCGTCCTGCTGTCCATCTGGGCGTGGAACCAGTTCCTGCTCGTTCTCGTTCTGATGCAGAGCCCGACCCGGCGGACCGCGGTGGCCGGCCTGGGGTACTTCGTCGGCGAGTACGGAACCGACATCCCCCTGCTGGCCGCGGCCTCGCTCATCGTGATCGCGCCAGTGGTCGTCGTCTACCTGCTCTTCCAGCGCAGCTTCGTCGCCGGAATCACGCAGGGCGCGATCAAGGGCTGACCCTCGCCAGGGCGAGTCTGCGAACCCGCGCACGTCATCGAGTGCGCCATGGCCCTACTCGTGCATGTCCGGACTCATTCCAGGTCGTCTGCGGAGAGCGCCGTCGATCGAGCGCTCATGAGCCGAGAAGACCTTCAGGGAGATCCCAGGAACCTACCGCGAAGCAGACAAGAGAGAAGGAAGAGATGAGAAGGCCGGTTTTACTCAAATACGGGCTCGTTCCCGTGCTGTTGGCCTCGATGTTGTTATCGTGCTTCGGCGGCAGCGCCGCGGCATCCGAACAGACGTCGCCAGGTCCGGTCGTCGAGCGACCCGAGACCGTGCGCGGATTCAACACCTACGGTGCGGCCATGACCGAGCAGAACGTCGATGAGCTGCGCAACGAATACGGCGCGAACGTCGTCAGACTGCAGATCCATCCGCAGACCTACGCGCAGCAGCACAACGTCCCGCTCTCCCAGGCGTGGGACGACATGCTGGACCTGACGGAGCAGGGACTGCAGGAGGCGGCGAGGCAAGGGCTCATGACGATCGTCGACCTCCACTCGGTTCCGATCCCCGGGTCCAAGAACGCGCCGGAGTTCTGGAACAACGACGCCACGCTGGATGTCCTGATCTCGTGCTGGGAGGAGATCGTCCAGCGGCTGGCGCCGTACCGCGACTACATCTGGGGCTACGACCTGCTGAACGAGCCGCACAACACGGCCGAGCTGCCGCTCGGAGCCTCGAAATGGCACGCGTGGGCCCAACAGCTGACGGACACGATTCGGACACTCGATCAGACGACCCCCATCATCTACGAGGCCAGTCCGGGGGCACTGCCCAGGGGCTTCATCGAGAACAAGTGGATCGACGCCGGTCCGGGATATCCCGTCAAGTACCAGGGCGACTTCCAGCTCCTGGACGACGACAACGTCATCTACAGCGTGCACTGGTACGAGCTCCACAGCTACACGCACCAAGGGATCGGCTACCACAACGGGGGTCCGGTCACCGAGGACTGGCCGGACAAGATGGTCTATCCGGGTACGAACAACGGCGTGTACTGGGACAAGAAGTCCTTGCGGGAGCTGATGCGCCCGGTCGTCGACTTCCAGAAGAAGTACAACGTACCGATCTATGTCGGCGAGTTCAGTGCCATCCGGTGGGCACCCGGCGCATCACAGTACATCCGTGATTCGATCGAGCTGTTCGAGAAACTCGGCTGGAGCTGGACGTATCACTCGTTCCGTGACTGGCACGGCTGGCAGGTCGACTACACGGAGACCATGACCAGCGACGCGAACAGTGCGTCCGCCATCGCCACGGAGCCGACTGATCGGGAACTGACCCTGAAGTCATACTTCAGCCGGAACCAGTTCGTGCAGCCGTTGAACAGCCCACGCCCTCCGGCGAACCTGATCAGGAACGGCGACTTCGCGAAGGACGCCGACAGTGACGGCTTGGCGGACAGTTGGATCAAGGGAGCCAACGCGCAAACCTCCATCATCGAAGCGGAGGGTCACGCCCAGCAGGTCGCGGTGACGGCGAGCTACCAGCGTGGGATCGACCAGGAGTGGATGACGGTCTCGGGAGAGAACCGCTACCGGTTACAGGCGAAGATCCGGGTTGACCAGGGGCAGGTGCGCTTCTGGCACTACGGGGTCACGAGCACCTACGGCTTCGCGGGAAGCGGCATCGTGTCCGATGTCGATCAGACGGACGGCGGGTTCGTCGTGAAGCAGCTGGACTTCGTCCCTGCTCCCGGAACCACCAAGATCAGCGTGCGATTCTGGTCCAACACGCCGGCTCAGTTCGCTGTCGCGGATGTCGAACTGATCGATCTCGGGCCGGAGGTCGTCGTCCTCCCGCCCACCACCTCGGTCACCGTGACGAACGCACGAGGCGGCAGGTCAACTCACTTGGAGTTCGACGCCGTTGCCGATGCAGGTAAGTCGATCGACCGGACGGAGTATCGGGTCGTGGGAGCGGCGGAGCAGTGGCAGACCGTCGCACCGGAGGGGGTGACGCTCACGAAGCCGGGCGTCTACCTCATCGGCTATCGCTCGATCGATTCGGCGGGAGTGAGGGAGGCAGGCAAAGGGGTCGTCGTGACGGTCCGTCGGCGCCCGCCGGGTTGACGACGCGACCTGCACGGGTGAGCTTGTGGACGGCGCCTGACGTTCGACCTGCCGAGGCCTTGGCGCAGCAGTGACACCCCTCGCGTCATCGTCGGAGTTCCATTTCTCTTCGTGCATCAGTAGCCAGGGTGATATCGGGCGTCGGACCGAAGGGGTCTGGCGCCCTGAACCCGACTTACGGAACGACCTCGCCCCCGAGATGAGATGCAGCTGTGGATGTGCTCGACCGTCGGACCAATTCGGGCGCGAGGAGTACCGTCCGGTTGCTCGTTGGATCTGCGGCATCGGCGAGAAGAAGCCTTGCGGCTTCAACCCCGAGCGCGTGGCGAGGCTGCCGCACGGTGGTGAGGGACGCGGCAACCTGGTCGGCGAGCGTGATGTCGTCGTACCCGACGATCGACAGCTGATCGGGCAAGCGGAGTCCTGCCCCGGTCGCGGCGCGTTGTACGTTCACCGCGATGAGGTCGTTCCCGCAGAACACGGCCGTCGGCCGCTCTTCTGCGGCGATCATCGCCATCGCGGCGCTCCGTCCGTCATCCTCGAAGCGCTCGCTCTCGAAGACGCGCAATCGGGCCTCGACGCCGCGCGACGCGATTTCCGCCTCGGCGCCGACGAGTCGATCTCGATAGGGTTTGAGCTGCAGCGGACCCGTCACATAGCCGATGTCGCGATGTCCGAGATCGAGCAGGTGACGCATCGCGATGCTCCCGCCGGCGACGTCGTCGCAGGCCGCTGTGGAGATGTCGCGAAGTGCGGAGTCCCGCTCGATCAACACAATCGACGTCCCCCGGTCGCGCAGCGCGCGGATCCGTTCGTGCGACGGATCGAGCACAGGGGCGAGGATTACCCCGCGAAACCGCATCTGCTCGAGCACATCCAAGTAAGCGCTCTCCTGCACCGGATTGTTGTCGGCATTGCAGAGCATGACGAGCAGCCCGTGCCTGGAGAGCTCTTCCTGGATGCCACGGGCGACGTCGGTGAAGTAGGGGTTGGCGGTGTCGTGGACGACCAGGCCAACAGTCCGACTGTGACCGGCGCGCAGCAGGCGGGCGGACTCGTTGCGAACGTAGCCGAGCTCCTCGATGGTGCGCAGCACCCGTTCGCGGATCTCCGGGGCGACCGACTTCCGCCCTTGGAGCACGTTCGAGACCGTGCTCTTGGACACGCCGGCGCGCGCGGCGACATCTATCAGGCTCGGCTTCACCGACCACCTTCCGTGAGTTCGACGATTCCCCGGCTCCATCCGAGGGCCTCCGCCGGGACGGGCCGGCGGCCAGGGCGGAACGCGTGGGGGATCCAGTGCGCATCAGGGACGGTCGTCGCGGCGAGCACGATCTCGGCTCGCGACCTCGTCGACGGCGGCCGCTTGATGGCGACGACGAGGTCGTGCGCCCCTTGGCCGATGCCGACGTCGGTGAACTGGCCGACGGGCGCCATGTGCGGGGCGGGGAAGGCGTACTGCGTGCCTTGGCCGCCGAACAGGTACTCGCCATCGAGCCAGACCCTGAAGTGCTCGCTAGAGTGCACCATCAGGCGGATGGTGTCGGCGTCGCCGGCATCGAGCGTGAGCCGGACCAGCAGGATCCGGTCCTCGAACGCGCTGCGCTCCCACGAGAACCAGGTGCCCGGAAGGCTGCACTCCACGAACTCGACGGCGGAGAGGTCGGGGACCGTGCCGGCCGGTGGCAGCTCCGTCTGATCGCGGATGTCCCAACGACCGCTGAGCGTGTTCATCCATCCGATCCGCACCGGGATGCTGAACGCCGCGGGATCGAACTCGCTCTCCGCGGTCGAGGGCACCTCGGACGGGAGCCGGTCGCGCAGCGCCAGCACGAGATCGGTGAAGCCCTCGATCGTCGGTGGCGCATCGAGGTCGTAGATGTCGTCGTTGAGGACGAGGTCGTGACCGATCGGCTCGACCCACCTCGCGTCGATCGAGCCGGGGTCGAGGATCCCGAGCAGCGCCCCGAGTGATGCGGTGGAGCTGTCGGTGTCCTCACCGCAGTTGTTGCAGATGAGGATCCGCTCCGAGAAGTCGCGGCCGGCCAGCCAGCCGAGGATGACGAATCCGGTGTTCGGTCGGACATCGGTGAAGTCGGAGCGTCCGTACTTCGCCATGATCCTGCTGCGTACCTCAGTCCAATGGATGGCCTCGGCAACCCAGGCTCGGGTGTCCTGAACGACGTCGCGAATACCGCTGCCGAAGGGAACACCCTCCAACGCGACGTCCAGCAGTCGGTCGCAATCGCTCTCGACGAACGCGTACGACTGGAGCCGCGCCAAGAACTGCGCTGCGACGATGCCGTCTCCCGCGTGGTCGAAACAGGCGTCCTCGTAGGCGTACGCTGCGGCTCGGTCCGGATCGCCCGCAGCCAGGCAAGCCCAGAGCTCGCTTCGGATGGCGGCACCCTCACCGCAGGTGAACCAGTTGTCAAACGAGCCCGTGTGCGGCGGACGGATGCCTTCCGCGAAGTTCCTCAGCGCGACTCCGTACTCGTTCCAGGGGAAGCCGACGTGCTTCCTCCAGGCCTTGGCAAGGAGGTGTCGGTCGACCCGCGGCTCATCCATGCCTGACAGGACCGCCGCGAACACCACTTGGAGGTCGAGATCGTCGTTGGGGACCATCTCCGTCGGCACCGGGGTGTAGAAATCGGCCTCGAGCGGGCCTTCTAGCCCTTCGAACGTCTGACCGAGGGTGCCCCCTACCGCCTTGCCGACCCAGCATCCCAGGACTTGGTCTCGAAGTGTGTAAGTCATCGTCACCCTTTACTCGTGGAACCTTCCACCGTGGAACCTTCCACAGCATACGCCGACTTGGACATGTTGCGCGATCGGTACGAGGCAGGATTGCTCGACGCGAGCATTGAACGGCGTGTCAGTTCAGGGCCGGCGACCGCCTCAGCGGCGGCATTCGGCGAGTCGCACGCGTACCGTGGCGCCTCTTAATCCGCAGGTTCTGAGGACTCGAACCCCAGGCACCCGCCTGCTTTGACCAGCACGCTGTCATGCGGTCACAAGTCGGTCTCCGCACGAACGGAGGCGATCTCGCGCACCTTGCCCGCGCTCACCAACGTGCGGGACGAGTAAGGCCGACCCATCGTCTTCACTCCGCCGTCGGAGACGCCCCGACGCTGTACAAGGCGTCCCACCACACGAGCGCCAAGGGTCGTAACCAAGTCAGTGAGCTCGTCCATGAGCACGGCGTATTGCTTCTGCTTGGCGGAGAAGTACCCGACGAGGAGGACATCCGTGCCGGCCAAAGCTACAGATGAGGGACGCCACTGCCCTCTCAACGGCCGAGTCTTCCGCGGAGGACGATGACCCCGCCGCAGGCGTCGATGTGGCTTCACGGTCGACACGGTACCGATCTGATGGGCGACGTTCACGCCTGTCACGCCGGCATCCCTATGGATCGAGGGACACCAACCAAGTGTCTAATCCCACCTGATGCTTGATGGCTGGCCTAGGGATCGTGTATCGATTCCTCATTGTCCGTGACCGTAAGCCCAAGAGGGAGCCGCTACGTCCGCTCATGCCGAGATGGGTGCGATGTGGCCGCCCTATAGATAGGGCGGCCACATCGAGGAGGAGGAGAGTTCACGGCTGGGTGGTGAGTCCCTCCAACATCGAACGGACCGGCGTGGCTGTGCGCTGGAGGAGATTCTCGAGCTCCGGTCCGGTGGTGGAGAACTCCCCACGGCGTGCTGCGTGGAACATGCCGAGCAGCATGTTCACCTGATCCGCGGGTACACCGTGGCCGATCATTGTGGCCGTCCACGCCGCGTCGTCGGCGACGACGCGGCGGATGGTGCGTCCGGTGAGTTCGGTGACGATGCCGGCGATGTCCGCGAGGTCGAGCGCGTCCAGTGCGGTCAGTGGCGGGGTCGGACCATCGAACCGGCCCTCGTCGGCGAGGATGATCGCTGCCGCTTCGGCGAGGTCGGCGTGCGTGGTCCAGGATACGGGCCCGTCGGCCGGCGCGACGAGTTCGCCGGTTTCGAGTGCCTGGCCGAGTAGGTGCCGGATGGTGCTGGCGTAGAACCCGTTCCGCAGTGCCGTGAACGGCGTGCCCGTCTTCGACAGGTAGCGCTCGGTGGCGGCGTGGTCGGGCATCGGCGCGAAGACCGAATCCTCGGCGGCGCCCTGGTGGCTGGTGTAGAGGATGCGCTTGGCGCCGGCATCGCGAGCGGCGTCGATCGCCGCGACGTGCTGGGCAACCGCTGCCTCGCCTGTCTGGTCAGTCGAGACGATGAGCACCTGCGTTGCGCCCTCGAACGCATTGGCGAGGGAGTTGGGGTCGGTGAAGTCGCCGTGTCGCACGCGTACCCCGCGTGCGGCCAGGTCGCCGGCGAGGTCGGTGTCGCGGACGCTCACGCCGACTCGGTCCGCCGAGACCCGGTCGAGCAGCCGATCAACGATCTGGGAGCCGAGCCGGCCGGTACCGCCGGTAATGATGATCATGATCTACCTTCTCCCGCTAACATTGGAATTATAAAGATGCTACCAGCGTTAGCAACATAGATAGCAAGAATGCGTTATCATTGGAAACATGGCAGAGGCTAGACCGGATAGCGCCGGCAGGCACAAGACGCGAGCCAACATCGTGGAGTGCGCGGCACAGCTCCTGCGCGAGCAGGGCGCAAGCGCGGTCACCACCCGTGCGGTCGCACAGGCGGCCGGCATGCAGGCGCCGACCATCTATCGGTTCTTCGAGGACAAGGACGCGCTGCTCGATGCCGTTGCCGAACACGTCTTCGCCACCTACATCGCCGGGAAGACATTCGTCGAGGACAGCGGCGACCCGGTTGCAAATCTTCGGGCGGGGTGGGACACGCATATTGGCTTCGGTCTCGCCAACGCAGCACTGTTCGGTCTCCTCACCGACCCCAGCCGCGGGCCTCGCTCACCGGCGGCGGCCGCCGGCCTGGAAGTTCTGCGCGCCCGGGTGCACCGCGTTGCGGCAATCGGCCGGCTTCGGGTCCCAGAAAGGCGCGCCGTCGAACTCATCCACGCCGCCGGCACCGGCGCCGTGCTCACCTTGCTCTCCACTCCGCCGGAACACCGGGACCTCGACCTTGCCGACGCGATGTACGAGGCGGTGATGCGATCGATCCTCACCGACGTGCCGACGCTTCCCGCGGACAGCGCGACCGCAGCCGCCGTCGCATTCCGGGCCGTCGCACCGAAGCTGACAATGCTCACCGACGCCGAGCGCGCCCTGCTGTCGGAGTGGCTGGATCGAGCCGGCGACAGCCCTACCACCCCCGGTGCCTCAGCTGGCCCCGACTGAGACCGCGATCAGGTGCCGTCCAAGATTGACCGCATCCGCGAGCGGATTGTTCCGTCCTGGCGGTTTTGTCGCCCGTCACCGCGGCAGCATCGACGGCGTGTTGGGTTGAGCGGGTGCGCGTCCGAGCGTCGTATCTACGCCCAGCCCCATGTCGCCACCAGCCCCGGTGGCGCTGGTTCGCTGGTGCTCGCCGGCAACGATGAGGGCCATTTCGCTCAATATCCAACCCGGCGCACGCTTCTGCCGCGGTCAAGACCGCCAGGCACAGGGCCATCGCCGCGGCGAACGCGCCGCCGCTCACCAGTGCCGATTCGGCGAGTCCCGCTCCAGTTTGGCTTTTCAGTATGCCCGCGACCAGGGCGATCAGCAGGGAGAAGAGGCCGGCGACCGCCAGCCACAGGGCCCGGGCGGCACTCGGGCCGGCGGGAGGTTGCGTGTCCATGCGGAGTTTCCTTCCTTAGAGATGCGTTCATGCCTGGTCGAGGGTGAGCGCCCCGCTCATGAGGCCCCTGGTCAGCAGGGCGCGGGCGTCCGTGGCGGCCGTGACCAGCCGCCGGTGGAGCGAGATCTGCAGGTCGAGGTCGTGGAGCAGGGTGGCGACGCGCCGCTGTAGGGGCATCGGGGGCAGCACCACCGGCAGTTCCCCGAACGAGCGGGTGCTGATGGAGCGCGCTCCCGCCGAGGCCGAGCGGTCGTACACCCAGTCGAGTACGTACGGCTGTTACAGGAAGCCGAGCAGGTAGAGCGGATCGAAGGCCTCCGGCCGGTGCGCACGCAGGCGGAACAGGTTGTGGTGCGGCAGCCAGCCACGGTGCTCGTCGCGCACCAGCGCGGGAGGGGCCAGCGCGCCGGACCGGACGCAGACGATATCGCCGGGTTCGAGTAGGTAGCGCTCGTACGACGCGGCGAATTCGACCGAGACCTTCTCCTGGCCTGAGCCGGTGATGTGGCCCTCCCGCAGGTGTCTGGGCCGCACCATGGGGATGGCGCCGTCCGGCGAGCGTCGCTCTTCGCGCAGGCGCGAGTATGAGGGACCCGCCTGGATCTCACACACCTTTGCCAGTGTCGTGCTGGTCCAGCCGTCTGGGAGTGAGGAGGACAAGCCCCCGGTCCCCCGGGCGAGCGCCGCCGCGTGCGCACCGACCATCCGGCCCGCCTCGAAGGCGAAGATCCTGAAGATTAGCGGCCGTCACACCTATGAGGGCAGCGAATACGACACCTGGACTTGGTGGTTACGCCGCATCCAGTAATTCGGGCCCGCTTGCCACGTTCGGGTGTTCGGCGTGCTCGGGGCCGCTGATCTCGCAGCGGTCGGGGCCGCCGGACCCCTGACATGGATGAACCCGGTACGCCTGCGCCTACCGTCACGATGACGGATTCGCCGACCGGCCGATCTCCGTAGTTTCAGTTGGGGGCACGGTGCCCCCGAAGGAGGCGGAGATGAAGATTCTGGTCGGCGCGGTGTTGGCGTTGAGCGTGATGGCGAGCCCGGCGCAGGCAAAGGACGGTTGCGCGCAGGCGCGAGAGGAGGTGTCGAGCATCAAGGGCTGGGTGTCGCCCAACGCCTGCTCGTTCATCAACAGGCAGATCAGTTTCGGCAAGGTGACCACGGAGAACCGGGTGCAGGCCTACGTGGACATGTGGGACGCCAACGCGACGCTCTGGGAGCCGCGGAAGGCCGGCCTGCCCCTGACGCAGGGGCTAGACACGATCAGGGCGTCGATCGCGGGGACGCTGGCCCTGGTGCCCGACTTCCGGTTCCGCGGCACGCGCATCGCCGCGAACGGCCCGGCGGTGATGTTCGAGGCGGTCAACGAGGCCACGGTGAAGGGTCACAAGATCACCTACCCGGCGGTGTACCGGGTCCTGCTGACCGATGACGGCAAGGTGCTCCAGGGCCGCCGGTACTACGACCGTCACCAGATGTTCTCCCCGCTCGAGCCGAGCCTGCCCAACCTGTTCGGCGGCGTCACCGACAGCGACCTGCCCGAGGAGGGCGGGCAGCCGGTCATGGGTCCCGACGAGCTGGCCGCCCGGGCCGCGGCGTGGAACAACGAGGACGTCGCGGCCCTGACGGCGCCCCTCAGCGGCGCTCCGCTGTCGGCCCCCGGGCTGGGCGAGCGCAAACTGCGGACGGCCAAGGGCAAGCAGAACTATCTGACGACCTTCTTCGACCAGGTCAGCGACGTGAAGCTGCAGCCAGGCCAGGCCGTTCGGGTGAATGGCGCGACGTACGTGGAGTGGCACGGCACGGTCCTGCCGAAGGGGCAGAGCGCGCCGATGAGCTTCGGCATCGTGGAGCGGATCGCTGACAAGGGCGGCGTCTCGACGCAGTGGCAGCTCTCCTTCGACCAGCTGCCGCTGATCGCCGACCAGGACAAGATCGACCGGCTGTACGGCCTGCTCAGGTGAGCGCGGCCGGCTCCGCCCGCGAGGTGATCCCCAGCTCGGGGAAAGCCTTGCACAGGTGGTAGCCGACGGTTCTGGGACTGAGGTACGGCTGGGCCGCGATGTCCCGCCGGTCGCGGCCGGCCGTAGGGGGAGCACGCTGAGCGGGTCATCCGCCTGGCGCGGGGCGGCGGGCACGTCGCCGGGGAGCCGCAGTTCGGCGCGCCCGCTCGGCCCACAGCCGCGTGCCGAGGCGGTCGAAGATGTCCAGCGCGGCTCGCAGCCGCCGGCGTGACTCCGCAAACCTCAAAGAGATCTTGATTGGGAAGATGGGCATCATGCCCTCGCATCAGGAGCGACTCCGCACCCGTTTGCGCACCGCCCCGCTTCAACCTCCACCCACGCCTTGGCAGCCGCTGGCCCCGATAGCGGTGGGCGGCCTGTCCTGTGTCGGATTCGGCAGAGCTCACAGTGGACAGGGTGATCTTTTGCTTGTCGTCTCAAGTAATGGCAGAGGGCTGTTCGACTGCTCCACAGGTGCCCGGATCGCTCGTGACCCGGACCCCGACGCCGGGTGGCCCGACACCGACGAACTCGTGCACGAGGGGATCGGCCCGCTGTCCGGCATCACCGTGCCCGTGGCGGGACTGTGGGGAGGCGGTCTGCACACCACCGCGCCCGGTAGCTGGGCGGTTGATGTCGTGGCCCCAGACTGGCCCGTCGAGAGCGTGATGCTGTCCTTCAACAGCAGCCCCTATCAAGGCGAAGCCGGCTCGTCCTGGTGGCACGTACATCGGGAGGAATCCTGCGAGCTGC
>NZ_JBEXUE010000065.1:0-30781 GCF_040614275.1 Streptosporangium sp. NPDC006013 | reverse complement strand
GGGTGCTCGATGACGAGACCCCCAACCTGCCGGAGCTGGTCAGGACGGCGGCTGTCAGGCCCGAGTCTGCCGGAGTGACGGACTCGTTAAGAGTGATTAGTAACTCTGTGTGATGAGGTCTGCTGCTGGAAAGGCGACTGTCACGGGCCGCCATCAGGTTCGATGCCGTCTCGCCATGACTTGGCCAGGTAGTAGAGGCCGATGCCCAGTCCGGTGGTGCTGTGGCCGGTGGCCGGAACCACCCTGCTCTATCCCGCCGTCGCCGCCGTCCTCGGCGCCGCCTGTCTGTGGGAGGTTCACCGCCTCCTCGGCCGGGTCAACGCGGGCAAGACAGGGGTCGATCTGCGCCCGATGCGCTTCTTCCACTGGTCCAACGCCTACCTGGCGCTGCTGTTCCTCGCCGTCGCCATCGACTCGATGTTCGTCTGAGCCCTCTCACCGGTACGCTCTCCTGCCACCTGCCCGTTTCCGCGTCCCGTTCGAGGGGGAGACGTCTCCCGGGTGGGGAACACGTTTTCTTGGCCGGCCCGGGCCGGGCCTGGTCGTGGGGAGGGCAACTCATGGTCGTCGGAAAACCTCGGGAGCCGGATCACCGCTCCGGTCCCGGGACCGTTCCAGCGCTCGGCATGGTTTCCGTATCCGGGGCGTGGAGGGCCGGCCGCCAGGCGCCGATCGTAGACCTTCACGCTGGGATATCCCGGTTTGATTCGTGGGGTGGAAGCCAACGGTTACGGTTATCTCATGGCCAGCCGTGACCCCCGGTGGGTGCTCAGGGACCGCCCGTCGCTCACGCTGATCACCGGACTCGTCCTGACGGGACTGTGCGGCCTGGTGTCGCTCTCCTTCGACGTGCTGAACGGCGACCCCGTCTATTTCTTCATCGCCCTGATCCTCGCGCTGGCGCCCGTTCCCGTGCTGCTGGCCGCGGTGCTGGCGCTCGACCGGATCGAGCCCGAGCCGCGAGGCAACCTGATCTTCGCGTTCGCCTGGGGAGCGGGCGTGGCGGTCCTGGTCGCCGGGGTCGTCAACTCCCTCGGCCTCGTCTACATCGAGAACGCCGCCGGGCTCGGCTACGACTACGCGCGCAACATCGCCGCCACGTTCGGCGCCCCGGTGGTCGAGGAGACGATGAAGGGCCTGGTGCTGCTGGGCCTGCTCAGGTTCAGGCGCGCGGAGCTCGACGGGCCCACCGACGGCATCATCTACGCCAGCATGGTCGGCCTCGGCTTCGCCATGAGCGAGAACGTCAGCTACTACGTGGCCGCGCTCGACGACATGGGCGCGCAGGGCCTGGCGGTGACCGTCGTGCTGCGCGGAGTCCTCTCACCGTTCGCCCACCCGTTGTTCACCTCCATGATCGGTGTCGCGGTGGCCTACGCGGCGCAGCGCCGGGGGTCTGGCCGGATCTTCGTCATCGCCGCCGGGTGGATCGGCGCGATGCTGCTGCACGGCATCTGGAACGGCTTCGCCTCCTACGTCGGCTTCGCCGGCCTGGCCATCGCCTACCTGCTGCTGATGATCGTGCTGTTCGTGCTGATCTGGATCATCTTCCGCGACCGCAAGCGGATCATCGGGCTCATCCAGACCTACCTGCCCGCCTACTGGGCGACGGGGCTGGTCTCCTCGTACGACATCGCGATGCTCTCCTCCCTGCAGGGGCGCCGCCACGCCAGGCAGTGGGCCAGGAACAACGGCGGCAGGACGGGACTGCGGGCGATGAGCGACTACCAGCTCGCGGCCACCGAGCTGGGCCTGCTCCACGAGCGGGCCAGGGGGCACGTGATCGACGAGCGTACGTTCAACGAGGAGCAGCGGGCGCTGCTGGAGTGCATGGCCGCCTCCCGCGCCCAGTTCCCCCCGCAGCCGCCACCACCGCCACCGCAGCCCCCCGGCGGCGGCAACGTCCCGCCGGGGTACGGGCCCGGCGCCCGGCCGCCGGGCGGCTCGCCGTATCCGTGGGGCGGTGCCCCCGGGACCTCGGGGCACCCCGACGCCGCTCAGTGGCGTCCGCCTCCCGGGCGCGGCGTTCACCCCGACTGAAGCGCGGCCTCCAGGGAGGTCTCGCGCGGCCCGGGGAAGACGGGAGCGGAGTCGAGGACCACGGCGTCGAGGAGGCCCTTCGCGGAGGCGGCGAACTCGCGGGCCGCGTAGGCGTAGGTGGAGGCCCACCGCTGGGAGGAGTCGTCGCCCACGCCGAAGGTCTCCAGGCCCGCCGTACGGCACAGGGTGACGGCCCTGGGCAGGTGGAAGAGCTGGGTGACCACGGTGAGGCGGGTGGCGCCGAACACGGCGCGGGCCCGCACGCACGAGTCCCAGGTGTCGAAACCGGCGTAGTCGAGGACGAGCGCCCTGGTCGGTATGCCACGGGCGAGCAGGTAGTCGCGCATCACGGTCGGCTCGTCGTACTCGATCCGCCCGTTGTCGCCCGACAACAGGATCGCCCTGACCTTGCCGGCCCGGTACAGCTCGGCGGAGATGTCCAGCCGTCTGGCCAGCATCGGGGAAGGGGTGCCCCCGAAGGCGGCCGCCCCCAGCACCAGCGCCACCGGCGCCTCGGGAACCCCGGCGATCCAGCCGGGTGAGGAGTCCGCGATCACCCGGTGGCCGGAGCTGGCCAGCCAGACCCAGGTCAGCGGTGCGACGGCCAGGACGCTCAGCAGCACCGCGCCCTGGTAGGAGAGCCGGAGGAACCTTCGCGACAGCGGCATCCGGCCATTGTCGCGGTCAGGTGACGGCCGAGTCGAACGCGTCCGGGGGGTCAGGGTCCTCCGGACCGGTTTCCACGCGGCCGTCGCGGGCCTTTCACGGCGGGAGCGGAGCCGACGGTCAGGCCGGGACCCGGTCGAGTTGGTCCGCGCTCTCGGCGGCCGTCGCGTCCGCCGGGCCGCGTGAGCGCATCGTGAACACCACCCGCAGCGCGCAGACCCAGACCAGGGTCGAGCCGAGCACGTGCAGGTTGACCAGGGCCGCGGGCACGCCCAGGAAGTACTGGACGTATCCGATTCCGCCCTGTGCCGCCTCCACGCCGAGCAGCGTCCAGGCGGCCCGCCGGGCGTTCCCGGGCGCGTCGGTGATGTGCAGCGCGAACGCCAGCGCGAAGGTGAGGCCGACCACCACATAGGCGATGTCGGCGTGGATCCTCGCCACGGTCTCGATGTCGAAGTCGAACCGGGAGGCCATCACGTCCCCGGAGTGCGGCCCGGTGCCGGTCACCACCACGCCCACGACGAGCAGGACGAACACCGCGGCGGTGAGCACGAAACCGAGTGTGCGGACGTGCTGGTTGACCAGGCGTCGCGGCGGGCCCGCGCCCTCGCCGGCCCGGGCGTACAGCGCGTACGCCGCGGCGATCATGCCGACGGAGACCAGGAAGTGCACGCCCACGGTGACCGGGTTGAGCGCGGTGCGCACGACCAGGCCGCCCCAGAGTCCCTGCACGGCCACGCCGATCGGCTGCAGCCAGGCCAGCCTGACCAGATCGGGGCGGCGGGGCAGCAGTCGCAGGGCGGCGAGCAGGCAGGCCAGGCCGATGGCCAGCACCAGGAAGGTCAGCAGCCGGTTGCCGAACTCGATCGCCATGTTGATCGGTGAGATGTCGTCGTGGGCCACCGGGATGAAGCTGTCCGGCGTGCACCTGGGCCAGGTGGGGCAGCCCAGGCCGGAGCCGGTGACCCGCACCGCGGCACCCGTCACCGTGATCCCGACGTTGGCCGCCACCGACGCCAGCGCCCAGCGGCGCAGGGTGCGGAAGGTCGGCGGCCCCACGATCCAGGTCAGTTTCGCGGTCTGCAGACGGGTCTGGTCAAGGAGGTGCTTCACGGCTCACATGCTAGGCGGCGAGGAGGGCGGTCCCGCCGTGGCCCCCTGGCGCCGGGGCCGGTACGGAGGCTTTCGCCCCGGTCGTTTCACGCCTGCCGGCATCTCGGGCAGGGGCCGCTCACCTCGGACGGCGTGCCTCACGGGTTCACGGGTAGGGGTGGGCTGAGCCGGTGGCACGCCCGTGACGTCCGGTCCGGTGCATTGATCCATAAAGAGGTATGTGACATATTACTGGCGAGCCCGGGAGCGAGGTGAGTCATGCCGGACGTCGTGGTCGTCGGAGCCGGGGTCGTCGGCGCCGCCTGCGCCTACTACGCCGCCCGCGCGGGGCTGGACGTGGTGGTCGTCGACCGGGGGGCGGTGGCGGGCGGCACGACGGGCGCGGGCGAGGGCAACGTGCTGGTCTCCGACAAGGAGCCGGGCCCCGAACTCGACCTGGCGCTGCTCTCCAACCGGCTCTGGCGTGACCTGGCCGGCGGCGGGCCCGATGGCGGGCCTGATGGTGGGTTCGAGTTCGAGGCCAAGGGCGGCCTGGTGGTCGCCGAGACGGACGAGGTGCTTGAGGCACTCACCGGCCTGGCGGGCAGGCAGGGCGTCGAGTGCGTCGCCGTCGCCGCCGGAGAGCTCGGCGACTACGAGCCCCACCTGGCGAAAGGGCTCGCCGGTGGCGTGTTCTACCCGCACGACGCCCAGGTGCAGCCGATGCTGGCGGCGGCCAGGCTCATCCGGCGGGGCGCGGAACGGTTCGGGCACGGCGCCCTGATGCTGCGCACCGGTGTCACGGTGACCGGCTTCCGCCGCGACGGCGACCGGGTCACCGGCGTCACCACCTCCTGCGGCGACATCCTCGCCGGAGCCGTCGTCAACGCCGCGGGCACCTGGGGCGGCGAGATCGCCGCGCTGGCCGGGGTGCGCGTACCCATCCTGCCCAGGCGCGGTTTCATCCTGGTCACCGAGCCACTCGCCGGGCCGCTCATCAGGCACAAGGTCTACACCGCCGACTACGTCACCGCGGTGGCCAGCGACTCGGAGGGGCTGGAGACGTCCGCCGTCGTGGAGAGCACCCCGTCGGGGCCGGTGCTCATCGGCGCCAGCCGCGAGCGGGTCGGCTTCGACCGCACGGTCTCCGTTCCGGTGCTCGAACGCCTCGCCCGCCAGGCCGTCGAGCTGTTCCCCGTCCTGGCGGCCTACCGGGTGATCCGGGCCTACTGCGGCTTCCGTCCCTACTGCCCCGACCACCTGCCGGTGATCGGCGAGGATCCCCGGGTCCCCGGGCTCTACCACGCCTGTGGCCACGAGGGCGCGGGTGTCGGCCTGGCCCCGGCCACCGGCCACCTGATCGCCCGGCTCCTGGCAGGACTCCGCCCCGAGGTGGACCTCGCCCCCTTCCGTCCGGACCGTTTCCCGCTGGAGGCGTCATGACCCAGGGTGTCCGATGAGGGGGCCGTACCGCCTGGTGCGGGCGCGGCCGGAGCCGGAGTTCGAGATCAGCGTGGACGGCGCCCCCGTCGCGGTGATCCCAGGCCAGAGTGTCGGCGCCGCCATGCACGGCGCGGGCATCCGCTCGTGGCGCACCACCAGGTTCGGCGGGCGCCCGCGCGGGCTCTTCTGCGGCATCGGGGTCTGCTTCGACTGCCTGGTCACGGTGAACGGGGTCCCCTCCCTGCGTGCCTGCCTGACCGAGGCCCGCCCAGGAGACCTGGTCACCACCGGAGACGCTCCGGTGCGGGACGTTCCCGGCGCGGGAGGGGAGCGGTGAGCGGCCGATGACCCAGATCCACGACCTGGCCGTCGTCGGCGCGGGTCCCGCAGGGGTCGCGGGCGCGCTCACCGCCGCCCTGGCCGGGCTGGACGTCGTGCTGGTCGACGGGGCCGGACGACCGGGCGGCCAGTACTTCCGGCGCCCCGCCGAGGAGTTCCACGCCGCCAGGCCCGGCGCGCTCCACCACGGCCTGGACAGGTTCACCCGCCAGTGGGAGACGCTCCGCGAGCGCGCCGAGGTGCTGCTGAGCACGCAGGTCTGGGCCGTCGAGCGCGCGGACGGGGCGATCACCGTGCGCTGCCTGGAGGGAGACCGCGAGGAACGGCCCCGTACGGTGACCGCGCGCGGGCTGCTGGTCGCCACCGGCGCCCACGACAGGCCGCTGCCGTTCCCCGGCTGGGACCTGCCGGGCGTGCTCACCGCGGGCGGTGCGCAGGCACTGCTCAAGGGTGACCTGGTCCTCGCGGGCCACAGGGTCGTGGTCGCGGGTACCGGCCCCTTCCTGCTCCCGGTCGCCGCGGGCCTGGCGGACGCGGGGGCCCAGGTGCTCGGCGTGCACGAGGCCA
Source organism: Streptosporangium sp. NPDC006013 (assembly GCF_040614275.1). Classification (NCBI taxonomy): domain Bacteria; kingdom Bacillati; phylum Actinomycetota; class Actinomycetes; order Streptosporangiales; family Streptosporangiaceae; genus Streptosporangium; species Streptosporangium sp. NPDC006013. Next base: position 24,634 of record NZ_JBEXUE010000065.1, on the reverse strand, counting down.
ACCGCAGGTTCGGGCTCGCCAGGCATCCGCTGCTCGCCGCCGGCCGGGCGGCGGAGGCCCTCGGGTACGTGGCGCGCCTGGCCCGCCACCGGGTTCCCTACCGCGGCCGTGAGGCGGTGATCGCCGCGCACGGTGAGACCGCGCTGACCCACGTCACCGTGGCGAGCCTGGACCCCGCCTGGCGGCCGCTCTCGACGAGAACCGTCGCCTGCGACACCCTCGCCTGCGGCTACGGTTTCGTCCCCCGGCTCGACCTGCCCCTCCAGTTGGACTGCGCCACCCGCCGCGACCCCGACGGCGGCCCGGTCGTCGCGGTGGACGCGGGCATGCGCACCAGCGTGCCCGGCGTCTACGCGGCAGGGGAGGCCACCGGTGTCGGCGGGGCCGCGCTCGCCGAGGTGGAGGGCCGGATCGCGGGCCGGGCCGCGGCCGCCGACCTGGGCCGCCCCACGCCGCCCGACCCCGCCCTGTCCCGGCGCAGGGACCGGCTCGCCGCCTTCGCGCGAGCTCTGCAGGGCGCCTACCCGCTACGGCCGGGCTGGCAGGACTGGCTCCGTGACGACACGCTGGTGTGCCGCTGCGAGGAGGTGCCCCTGTCGGCGGTACGCGAGGCCCAGGCCATGGGCGCCGTCGACGCGCGCTCGGTCAAGCTGCTGGCGCGCCCTGGGATGGGGTGGTGCCAGGGCCGGATGTGCGGCTACGCGGTCGCCTGCCTCGTCGGCGAGGATCCCGCGCCGCCCCGGCGCCCGATCGCCCAGCCCGTCAGGCTCGGCGACCTCGCCGCGCGGACGCCGGCCTCCCCGGACCGGCGGGGAACCCTCCCCGACCCGGACGGGCCGGAGCCCCCTGACTTCGTACCGGCTTGAACCCCCCTCGGAAGGATGAAGTATGGCGACCCGCGTGAAACCCTGGCACGGCGTGACGGTGGCCACCGCGCTGCCCCTGCGCGTGGACCTCTCGGTCGACCTGGACGGCTACGCCGAGCACTGCCGGTGGCTGGTCGCCTCCGGCTGTGACGGCGTCGTGCCGAACGGGTCGCTGGGGGAGTACCAGACGCTGACCTCCCAGGAACGGGCCTCGGTGGTGGAGACCGCGGTCGCGGCCGTCGGCGGCGACCGCGTCATGCCGGGCGTCGCGGCCTACGGCGCCCTGGAGGCCCGCCGCTGGGCCGAGCAGGCCGGTGAGGCCGGGTGCCGCGCGGTGATGCTGCTCCCGCCGAACGCCTACCGCGCCGACGACAGGACGGTGCTGGAGCACTACCGCGAGGTGGCCAGGGCCGGCCTGCCGGTGGTGGCCTACAACAACCCCTTCGACACCCGGGTGGACCTCACCCCACGCCTGCTGGCCGCCCTGCACTCCGAGGGCCTGATCGCGGGCGTCAAGGAGTTCAGCGGCGACGTCCGCCGGATCTACGAGATCGCCGAGCTGGCCCCGGGGCTGGACGTGCTGGCCGGAGCCGACGACGTGCTGCTCGAACTGGTCACCGCCGGAGCGGTCGGCTGGGTGGCCGGCTTCCCCAACGCGCTGCCCGCCTCGACGGTCGCCCTCTACCGGGCGGCCGCCGCCGGGGACACGGCCACTGCGCTGCCGCTCTACCGAGCGCTGCACCCGCTGCTCCGCTGGGACTCCAAACCGGTGTTCGTGCAGGCCATCAAGCTCTCCATGGACCTGGCCGGACGCCACGGCGGCCCGTGCCGCCCGCCCAGGCTCGGGCTCCCCGGCGAGCAGGAGGCCGCGGTCCGCGCGGCCACCGAGAAGGCCCTGGCCGAGGGCCTGCGGTAGGCCGGTCCCGTTTTCCCTTTCGCACGAGGAGAGTCGATGAGGACGAAGAGGGTCTTCCACGCGGTGGACTCCCACACCGAGGGCATGCCCACCCGGGTGATCACCGGGGGAGTGGGGGTCATCCCCGGTGTGACCATGGCCGAGCGGCGGGAGCACTTCCTGGCCGAGATGGACCACCTGCGGACCCTGCTCATGTACGAGCCCCGCGGCCACTCGGCGATGAGCGGGGCCATCCTGCAGCCGCCCACCCGGCCCGACGCCGACTACGGCGTGCTCTACATCGAGGTGTCGGGCTGCCTGCCCATGTGCGGGCACGGCACCATCGGCGTCGCCACGGTCCTCGTCGAGACCGGGATGGTGGAGGTCGCCGAGCCGGTCACCACCATCAGGCTGGACACCCCGGCCGGGCTGGTCGTCGCCGAGGTCAGGGTCGAGGACGGGGCCGCCACCGAGGTGACCATCACCAACGTGCCCTCCTTCAGCGCGGGGCTGGACCGTGTCGTCAAGGTGCCCGGCATCGGTGAGGTCGCCTACGACCTCGCCTACGGTGGCAACTACTACGCGATCCTGCCGATCGAGTCCGTGGGCCTGCCGTTCGAGCGCTCGCACGGCCGGCGGATCCTCGACGCGGGGCTGGCCGTCATGGGGGCGATCAACGAGCAGGACGAGCCGGTGCACCCGCTGGCCCCCGGTATCAGGGGCTGCCATCATGTGCAGTTCACGGCGCCGGGCTCCGACGCCAGGCACTCGCGGCACGCGATGGCGATCCATCCCGGCTGGTTCGACCGCTCGCCCTGCGGCACCGGCACCAGTGCCAGGATGGCCCAGCTGCACGCCAGGGGCGAGCTCCCGATGGACACCGATTTCGTGAACGAGTCGTTCATCGGCACCCGGTTCGTCGGGCGGCTCGTCGGGGAGACGGAGGTGGCGGGCCTGCCCGCGGTGGTCCCCGCCATCACCGGGCGGGCGTGGGTCACCGGCACCGCCCAGTACTTCCTCGACCCCCGCGACCCGTTCCCCGAGGGTTTCCTCCTCTGACCTGCTGACATCTGGATTGACCGGGCCTGACCCGCCGCGCTCCGGCCGGTCGGCCCCGGTCGGCCCCCGGCCGGCCCGCAGTCGGTCGCACCCGGTATGACCAGCGGAGACGTCACCGTTCCCGGCTCCGGTGGCGATCCGTGTCCCGGTGGGTCGCGGCTTGCGGAAGAAGCGGTGTCCTAACGCTAACGATCTTGTTTCGGGCCTTGACGCGTCCTTCGAAATGCACGTGCAATGTCACACATCGCCAGATGTGAGGAGCAGCACATGCGTGCCATCCCCCTGAAATCCTTCACGTCGCTGGCCGTTCTCGGCCTCCTGGTCGCCGGGTGTGGCCAGGGACTGCTCGGCGGTGGTGACGGCGCCGGGCAGACCGCGGCAGGGAAGGACGAGCCGATCGTCCTCGGCATGCTGATCCCGCAGTCGGGCAGCGAGGCCGCCATCGGTCCCTACATGAGCAACGCGGCGCAGCTCGCGATCGACGAGATCAACGCCAAGGGCGGCGTGCTCGGCCGCAAGCTGGAACTGAAGACCGCCGACGACGGCTGTGACGCCCAGTCGGCCGCCGCCGGCGCCAACAAGCTGGTCACCGAGGGAATCGACGTCTCGGTGGGCGGCTACTGCTCCGGAGCGACGCTCCCCACCCTGCCGATCTTCGGCAAGGCCGGCATTCCCATGATCATTCCGGCTGCCAACTCCCAGGAGCTGGTCGACCAGAAGCTCAAGCACGTCTTCCTGATCAACGGCACCGGCTCCCAGCAGGCTGCGGCCGCGGAGAAGTGGATCACCAAGCAGGGGTCCAAGAGCGTCGCGCTGATGCACGACAACACCAGCTACTCCAAGGACATCGCGCTGCGCACCCAAGCCCTGCTGGAGGCCCCCGGCGGGGCCGAGGCCGCGATCACCGAGGCGGTCACCCCGAAGGAGAGCGACTACAGCGCCAACATCACCAACGTGCTGGCCAAGAAGCCCGACTTCGTCTACTGGACCGGTTACTTCCAGGAGGGCGGCCTGATCGCGCGCCAGCTCCGGCAGGCCGGGTACAAGGGGTCCATCATGGTCGGCGACGGCTCGGTCTCTCCCAAGCTGGTCGAGATCGCCGGAGCCGAGGCCGCCGAGGGCCTCTACGCCACGATGACCCAGACCCCCGACACCCTGGAGGGCGCCGAGGGCTGGATCGACGCCTACAAGAAGAAGTACGGCGCCGAGCCTGGCCCGTACTCCAACCAGGCCTACGACGCGGTGCGACTGGCCGCGGAGGCGGTCACCAAGGCGGGCGGCACCGACGGAACCAAGGTCATCGCGGCGCTTGAGGCGATCGACGGCTTCCCGATGTTCTCCGGGCCGCTGAAGTTCACCCCCGAACACACCCTGGCCAACGGAGGCTTCCAGATCCTCGTCGTCAAGAGCGACAAATTCGCCCTGCAGGACTCCCTGAAGTGACGCAACTCATCTGGAACGGGCTGTTCGTCGGCTCGTTCTACGCCCTGGTGGCCCTGGGTTACAGCATGGTCTACGGGATCATCAAGCTGCTCAACTTCGCCCACGGCGACCTGTACATGCTCGGCGCGTTCGCCGGCTTCGCCATCCTCGGCGCGGTCGGCGGCGTGTCCTCCGCCATGGCCCTGCCGCTGCTGCTCGCGGTGCTTCTGGCGACCATGGTCGTCACCGGCCTGGCCGGGGTGGCGCTGGAGTCCGACATCCTGTACGGCGGCTCCGGGGACGACACTCCGTACCGCGACCGCGGGATCGACGCGCTGATCGGCGGGACGGGTTCCGGCGCCCTGACCGCCGGCCGTGATCCCGGGCCGGGGAGACAGCGGGACGGAACCCACGCCGAAAGCGCCTATCCTGGGACATGATCGAGTCTGGCAGCCCCGCGGACGCGGCCGCCATCCGCCCCGCCGCGCCGCGTCGACCTCAAGATCGCGAGACGCCGGGAGGCACACGTGTCGGAACCTCGCCCGTTGCGTCCGGGCGAACCGACCCGGCTGGGGAAGTACCGGCTGCTCGGATGCCTGGGGAAGGGCGGCCAGGGATCCGTGTACCTCGGGGAGTCCCCTTCAGGGACGCGGGTCGCCGTCAAGGTCCTGCACGGCCACGTCGCCGGTGACCCGAAGACCCACAAGCGCTTCCTCCGCGAGGTGGAGGCGGCCCGCCAGGTGCCCCACTTCTGCACGGCACGCATCCTGGACGTCGGTACGGCCGACGATCAGCCGTACGTGGTGAGCGAGTTCATCGAAGGGGAGTCGCTGGAGCAGCGGGTCGGCTCACGCGGGCCGCTCGACCCGCATGACCTGGCGCGGCTCGCGATCGGTACGGCCACCGCGCTGGCGGCGATCCACCACGCGGGGATCGTCCACCGCGACTTCAAACCCGCCAACGTGCTGCTCGGCCCGGACGGGCCACGGGTGGTCGACTTCGGCATCGCGCGCAGCACGGACCTGGCCACCACGTCCGTCAGCCTGATCGGCACCCCGCCGTACATGTCACCCGAGCAGCTCTCCGGGGATTCGGTGGGCCCGCCCTCCGACATGTTCAGCTGGGCCGGCACCATCCTGTTCGCCGGGACGGGCAGGACCCCGTTCGGCCATGATGTCGCCCTCGCGGCCCTGGTGTACCGGATCCTCCACCAGGAGTGCGACCTCACCGGCCTGCCGGACGGCCTGCGGCAGATCTCCGGCCGGTGCCTGGCCAAGGCAGCCGAGCACCGCCCCACGGCCGAGGAGGTCCTGCTTGGTCTCATCACCGGTAACGGGGCGGCGGTCCCCACCGGTGACCTGCTGACGACGGCCATGGGGCGGATGGCGCAGCCGTCTCCGCCGAACCCGGCATCCTCTCCGGACCTGCCGCTCACCCGGGAGCGATCCGGCACGGCACCGCTTCCCACCGCCCCTCCCCCGACACCGCCGGCCGACGGCCCGCCCCGGATGACACTCCCCACCGGCCCCTCCGGCGGGCCGGTGGCGTCCCCCTCCCGGGGGCTACCCCGCCGGAGCTTCCTGATCGGCGGAGGGGCCGCGCTGGCCACCTGCGCGGCGGCGGGGGCCGCGGTGCTGGTTCCCCGCTACCTGAGGGAGGCGGCCGGTTCGGCCACGTCTTCGCCCGGGGCGAGCCCGAAGGCCGCGATCACCCCGCCGTCGTCCTCGGCCACCCCGGCGACCTCGCCCACGGGCGGGCCGGCGGCCTCCCCGAGCCCGTCCGGGCTGATCCCGCCCGGCCCGGACGGGCCGCTGGTGCTCGAGAACGGCAACACGGTGCAGGGCCTCGCGGTCTCCGCCGACGGCCGCCTGGTGGCCGCCGGGTGCTGGGACGGCAAGGTCCGCCTGTGGGAGGTCCCCACCGGGAAGATGATCGCGAAACTCGACGACCGCAGGTTCTACGTCGAGGGCGTGGCGCTGAGCCCGGACGGCCGGACCCTGATCAGTGTCGGCGGGGTGACCGACACCGAGACGCACGTGTGGGATGTCGCGTCCAGGCGTCGCGTGTCGAAGTCCGTGATCGGCTCGGTCTTCGTGGAGTTCAGCCCGGACGGCGAACAGTTCGTCACCGGCAGCGGGTACGAGTGGGTCCGGCTCTGGCGGACCTCCGACCGCAAGCAGTCGGGCGCCTCCATACGTCACACCGAACTGGTCAGGAATGCGGCGTTCAGCCCCGACGGGCGCCTGCTGGCCACCGCCGGGTGGGACGACACCGTACGGCTGTGGCGTACCTCCGGATCCAGAGCAGTCGGCAGACCGTTGACCGGGCACAAGGACGATGTCAACGCCGTCGTGTTCCTCGACGGCGAGACCCTGGCGAGCGCGGGGTACGACAAGGTGGTGCGGGTCTGGGACGTGGCATCCCGCAAACCGGGGGGAACGACGTTCAAGGGGGCCGGTTCGACGATCAACAGCATGGCGTGCAGCCCCGACGGGACCGTTCTCGCCGCCGGGACCGACAAAGACGGCGTCCTGCTGTGGGACGTCGCCACCCGGCGGCGGCTCCGGCAACCCCTGGAGACCGGCCAGGTCCACACCGTGACCTTCAGCGCCAACGGGTCCGTCCTGGCGGTGGCCGCAGGTGACGACGTGCTGCTGTACGACGTCGGCAGCCTGCGTACCGCCTGAGGACGCGGCGGTGAGAGCTCGGCCCGCCGCGCGGCGCAGGCCGAACAGCTCACACCGTCTACCCTGGCCATGCACCCGAACGCGGGGAGCCGGGGTCTGCGACGCTGGGCACGTTAACGGCATACGTCCAGGCACTCGGCGGGCAGCTTGAAGTGGTCGCCACCGTTGACGAGCACCGCTATCGCATCGCCTGACCGGACTGGAGAGGGCGAAGCACTTCCCGTGGCGAGTTGACCTCAGGGTCACTTGAGGTTGAAGGATGGCACGCATGGACATCGGAGTGATTCTGCCCGGCGTCGGTGTGCAGCGGGAGCAGCGGCTCGATCTGGGCACCGCCGCGCGCCACGCCGAGGAGGCCGGGCTGGACGGCGTCTGGCACGGCGACCACCTCGCCACCGGGACCGCGTCACTGGACTGCGCCGTGGCACTGGCCGTCGCGGCGGCGGCGACCACCCGGATCCGGATCGGCACGAGCGTGTTCGTCCCGGCGATCCGGCCCCTGGCCTGGGCGGCCAAACAGGTCGCGAGCCTGCAGCACGTCTCGGGCGGCCGGCTGGTGCTGGGCATCGGATCCGGCGGCGGGGCCGGGCAGTGGGCGGCGGCCGGAGTCCCGTACGGCGAGCGCGGCAGGCGGACCGACACCGCACTGGAGCTGCTGGCACGGCTACTGGCCGGGGAGACCGTCGCGCTGGTGGACGAGCCGGGCGAGGTACGGCTCCAACCGGCCGTGACGCCGCCGCCGATCTGGGTCGGCAACGCCTCGGCGGTGGCCGTGCGGCGGGCGGCCCGCCATGGAGACGGCTGGTTCCCCTCGATGATCCCGCCGTCGGAGGTGGCCTCGGGCCGGGCCAGGCTGGCCGAGCTCGCCGCAGCCCACGGGCGCCCCGAGCCGATCGTCGCCATCGGCGCCACCGGCGTCCTCGGTTCGGGACCCGGCCTGCCCACTCGCGAGTCCATCGCCTCGGGCATCACCGGGTACGGCATCCCCATGGAGAAGGCCGTGCAGCTGCCCCTCACCGGGAAACCAGCGCAGGTGGCCGAGCGGCTGGCCGCCTACCGTGACGCCGGGGCGCGGCACGTGGTCCTGGGCTTCGCGGGCGGTGACTGGCGCGAGCAGTGCGACCTGCTGGCCGAGGCCCGCGCGCTCCTGACCTGACCCACGCGCGCCGAGCATCACCGCTCGGGCAGCGATCTCACGGAACGGAGATACTCCTCCCGCCCGACCATTCCCAGGAGACCGCGGGGCCGCCTCGCGGTCTCCCCGTCCTCACCATCGGCCGGGAACCGGCGCCTCCTCCGCCCTCGGGCGAACCGCCCTCGCACCGACCCGATATCCGGTGGCGGACCCGGTTGCCGGTGGTGAGGATTACGGCATGCATGTCTTCCTGGAGACCGACCGGCTCGTGCTCCGCGCGTTCACCGAGGCCGACGCCGACCACCTGCTCGCACTGGACAATGACCCCGACGTCATGCGCTTCATCAACGGCGGCCGGCCGACGAGCCTCGAGGTGATCCAGGCACAGAGCCTGCCGCGACTCCTCCATGACCACCCGTGCTTCGGCACCCGCGGCTACTGGGCCGCGGAGGAGAAGGCCAACGGGATCTTTCTGGGCTGGTTCGAATTCCGGCCCCTGGCCGACCACAGTCCCGTGGTGGTCGAACTCGGCTACCGGCTGAACAAGGCCGCCTGGGGCGCCGGCCATGCCACGGAGGGATCGCGGGCCCTGATCCGCAAGGGATTCACGGATCTCGGGGTGGAGCGGGTGACCGCGAACACCATGGCCGTCAACACGCGATCCCGCCGCGTGATGGAAAAAGCCGGCCTGTCATTCGTCCGGAGCTTCACCGAGGACTGGCCGGAGGCGATCGAGGGCTCCGAGCATGGCGAAGTCGAGTATGAACTCACCCGGACCGAGTGGAGACGGCATCGGCAGGCGCCGGCCGTCCGGTAGAACGGCGCCGCTCCGCACTTCACGGACGACCCACGACTCCTGACAACCGCTTGGGCGAGAGCCTATCCCGATGACCGGCGTCTGAGTTCGGCCAGGCCGGGGCGGAGATCGGGGCGGGGCGGGAAGATCAGGCGGTTGCCGGAGAGGGTGGGCAGGGCGAAGGCGACGGCCTTGCCGGGGGTGGCGGTAGTGAGGGTGATGACCGGATAGGCCTGGCAGTGGCCGTGCGAGAACCGGTGGGCCAGCAGCAGGCCGCGGCCGTTCTCGGCGAGCAATGGGAGACCGATCTCCTTCACCGAGTGCAGCAGGTTGAGGATGATACCGATCTCGTGCGGGTCGGGGTCACCGTCGACGATCTCGCACCAGGTGGGGATGCCGTCCAAGCTGAAGATCCGCAGCTCGTACGGCGGGCGGGCGTGCTTTTCCGCGTTGGCGGCGAGTTCGGCGACGACGAGTTCGGCGGTGTCGATGTCGTCCTCGGGCAGGCCCGCCTGCTGGAGCACCTCCCGGACGACGGCCCGGGCACGACGCGAGGCCGAACCGGGCTGCAGGACCTTCACCAGCGTGCGAATGTCACTCTGCCCCGCCGCCCTGGTGCCCGGCCCTGGCGCCCCGGTGCCGCATAGTGGGCCCCTCCGACTGGCAGGGGCCTGGGTACTGATGACGCTGACACAACAGGCGATTTATCTTCGCCGCCTGACCTTCACGCGCCGGGCGGCCGGCGACATCAAAGCCCTCTACGACGGGGCAGCGGTGACGACGTCCCGCGTTCGGCCGAAAGCATCGAGACTGCGAAGGGCGCCGCGTAATGCTCGGCTGGCGTAGCGGGATTTGCGATGATGGCCGGGTGGAAGTGTGGTTCACGGAGCGCGGAAGGGTTGAGGTGATGACGTACGACCCGAAATTGGCTGCCGCGCTGTCAGGCGCCCCACTCCGCCGACTCGCGCATTGGCGCAAGGCCGACGTCATGGGCGTTGATCAGCTCCAGGGCCCGTGAATCAGACAGCAGCGTGAGCGCGTGGCGGCGGCTCAACCGGCCTCGGGAGCGGCGGACGGTCCCTCGGTTGGGAACAGGATCGGGCTGAGCAGGTATTGCGCACGGCCGGGTGTGGATTGGTTCGCCAGTCGGGGCGCGATCGCGCTGCGCAGTTCGCTGATCATCTCGAGGAGCTCGTCTCGACTGAGCCAGACAGCATGCTGTCGGTAGCCGACGAGGTCTGCCACCGGGTCGGCGTGATCTCGTTCGAGGTAGGCGTTGAACTCGGCGAGCAGGATGGCCATCGCCGTGGCGAATCCGCGCCGATGATCATCGAGCGACAGCGACTCAATCATGTCGGCATCGATCGCCGCTCGATCCTGACGTAGCCGATATCGGCGCTCCACCGCGCCGCGTACCCGCTGCTCGTCGGCCACTTCCAGGACGCCCCCGGACGCGAGCAGATCGATGTGCCGGTACATAGTGGCCTTCGAGACATCGGGAATCCGAGCGCACAACTGGGAAGTCGTCAGCGTCCGTCCCCCGCGCATCGCGTGCACGACTCGCAGCCGCACCGGGTGCGCCAGAAGCTCCAATGTGTCCACTCCCTTACAATCTCACATGTGCTACCTTTCTCATAAATTGAGAAAGGTGTGGGTGGGCATGACGATGGAAACCAACCCAGCAGCGACCGCCGTCGCGGTCGTCGAGATGGCATGCGAAGGACGCTTCGCCGAGATTGAGGATCTGTTCGCACCGCCCCTGCGGGCGGTGGTCACCGCTGAGGTGCTACAGATCGCCTGGGCTGCCGAGATGGGCAGGAGCGGACCGGTTTCCACCATCGGGGAGCCGGTGAGCGAGCGGATCGATGCAGAGCTGGTCCGCGTGAGTGTCCCGGTGACCAGCGAGCGCGGGGGAGTGACCGTGGCCATGGCGATCGACCACAACGGCAGGCTGAACGGTCTGCGGCTCGCCCCGGTAACCGCACCTTGGGCGCCGCCGCCGTACGCCGACCCGACGAGGTTCGATGAACACGACGTCACGGTTGGCGACGGACCTCTCGCCGTGCCCGGCACGATGAGCCTTCCACACGGGCCCGGCCTGCGACCCGGCGTGGTGCTACTCAGCGGAGGAGGAGCATTCGACCGCGACGCCACGAGCGGAGCCAACAAACCACTCAAAGATCTGGCCTGGGGGCTGGCCAGCCGCGATATAGCGGTGTTGCGGTTCGACAAGGTGACCTACACCCACAGCGACCAGGTGGCGAACACACCCGACTTCACGATGGCCGACGAGTACGTGCCGCACGCGGTCGCCGCCGCCCAACTACTACGGCAGCAGTCGAGCGTGGACCCCGCCCGCGTCTTCGTTCTCGGTCACAGCATGGGCGGCAAGGTCGCTCCGCGGGTCGCGACCGCCGAGGCGTCCGTCGCCGGTTTGGTGATCATGGCCGGCGATACACAGCCGATGCACCAGGCCGCCGTCCGCGTCGTCCGTTATCTCGCCTCGCTGGACCCCGGCCCGGCGGTGGAGGCCGCTGTCGAGGCGATCATGCAGCAGGCTGCGATGGTCGCCAGTCCCGACCTGTCATCGTCGACGCCGACCGAAGCGCTGCTGTTCGGCCGACCGGCAGCGTACTGGCTGGATCTGCGCGGCTACGACCCGGTCGCGGCCGCGGCGGCGCTGGACAAGCCGATGTTCATCCTCCAGGGCGGCCGCGACTATCAAGTGACCGTCTCGGATGACCTCTCACGCTGGAAGGCCGGTCTCGCTCACCGGCCGGATGTCACGATCCGCGTCTATGACGCCGACAACCACCTGTTTTTTCCCGGCGCAGGTCCGTCCACGCCTGCGGAGTACGAGCCCGCGCAACACGTGGACCCGGCCATCGTCGCCGACATCGTCAAGTGGCTGACGCCGGACCATGGGAAGATCGCTTGACTGGTTTCCGACGTCAAGCACCTCACGAGTTGACACGCCGAGCTCGAACTTCTCACCTCTGCCGCACCCAGCCCGTGAGGTGAGGTGGCGTGTGGCGTTCTGTCCCTTGTTGGATTGCGATCCGACGAGGGACAACCAACCCTCCAGAGCGTGGAGCGGCCGGAAGACAGGGTCAAACACCAAGGTCTCTTCCGAGGGGCGCAGGCGATCCGATTCCTTCTGGTGGTGGTGGCCGTCTTATCGTCATCAACACGTGTTGGCGTAGGGGGCGGTAGTCGTGGTCGAGGAGCAAGGCGGTGGCGGTCAGGCGGAGGACGCGGCCGTGGTGGGCGCCGCGCTGGCCGGTGACGAGGGGGCGTTCGGAGCGCTTGTCGAGCCTGTCCGCTGGGAGTTGCGGGTGCACTGCTACCGGATGCTGGGCTCCTACGACGACGCGGAGGACATCGTTCAGGAGACGTTCCTGCGGGCATGGCGCCGCCGGGAAACCTATGAGGGGCGGTCGACGTTCCGGGCCTGGCTGTACAAGATCGCGACGAACGCGTGCCTGGACCTGATCGACCGGAACAACCGGCGGGCCGTGCCGTACCAGGTTCCGCCGCTGGTCGAGTCGGGCACGCCGGTGCAGCCGCCTGCTGATGTGTCGTGGTTGCAGCCGGTCCCGGATCGGCTGCTGGAGCCGGCCGTCGACGGGGCCGAAGGGCCGGAAGCGGTGGCGGTCGCGCGGGAGACGATCGAGCTCGCCTTCCTGGTGGCGATCCAGCATCTCCCCGCCCGGCAACGAGCCGTGTTGATCACCAGGGATGTGCTGGGCTGGCCCGCCACCGAGACGGCCGCGCTGCTGGACACCAGCGTGGCGTCGGTGAAGAGCGCGTTGCAGCGGGCGCGGGCGACGCTGAAACAGCACCTACCCCAGCGGCGCGAGGACTGGGCACCTTCGGCCGAGCCGAGTACGGACGAGCGCGCGCTGTTGCGACGTTACGTCCAGGCGCATCAGCGATCCGACCTGGGCATGCTTACCGGGTTGCTCGCCGAGGACGTACGGATGACGATGCCGCCACACCCGGCGTGGCTGGTCGGGCGGGATGCGCTGCTGACCCTTACCGGACAGGTCTTCGACTCCGGCTCGGAGTGGTATCACGGGCGCTGGCACTGCGTGGTCACCGGCGCGAATCTCCAACCCGCGGTCGCGCACTATGCCGAACACTCCCGCGCACCCGAGACCAAGGACCTGACCGGGCGGTTCCGCGGCCAGGTGCTGGATGTGCTGCGGATCGACGGCGGCCGGATCACCGCGATCACGTCGTTCGCACCACGCCACTTCGCCGCGTTCGGCCTGCCCCTGGTCCTGTCGTGAACGTGGGATTCCAACGGCGCGAGGTGACCCTGGCCGGTGAGGTCCGCGGCTCGACGCAGCCGCATGGAATTCCTGCACGGCTGAGCCGGGCACCGATTCCTTTTCCGGCGCCGTGCCGTCATACAGCTAAACCCAGCAGCATCGAAGCGTACGAGAGAGGACCCCATGTCGAACAGGCAGGACACCGCACTGGCCGAGCTCGACCGGCTCGTCGGCACCTGGAAGGTGAGCGGCGAGGCCACCGGCCAGGTCACCTACTCCTGGCTGGCAGGCCGTCATTTCCTCAAGCAGGAGGTCGACCTCCAGCATGCCGGCCAGCACATCACCGGCATCGAGATCATCGGCCGGGAAAGGCCGTTCGGCGCCGAGGAACCGGGGGAGGACATCACCTCCCGGTTCTACGGCAGCCAGGGCGAAACCCTCGACTACGTCTACGAGATCAACGGCGACACGCTCACCATCTGGGGCGGCGAGAAAGGCTCACCCGCCTACTACCGCGCCCTGTTCAGCCCCGACGGCAACAGCCTGTCCGGGGACTGGATCTGGCCCGGCGGCGGCTACCACGCCGAACTGAGCCGCGTCCGATGACTGACACCATGACTACGAAGCGACTGCTGATCGCCGGCGCGGTCGCGACCCCGCTGTTCTTCACGGTGGCGTTCACCCAGGCGTTCACCCGAGACGGCTTCGATCTCTCCCGGCACATGCTCAGCCAGTTGGCGACCGGAGACCTCGGATGGCTGCAGATCGCCAACTTCATCGTCACCGGCGCACTGTTCATCGCGGCGGCCATCGGGATGCGGCGGACACTGCGCCAGGGCCGCGGGGCGAAATGGGGCCCCCTGCTGATCGGAGTCTTCGGCGGTGCACTGATCCTCGCGGGCATCTTCATCACCGACCCGGCGAGCGGCTACCCCGCCGGGTCAGCCGACGGAGTGATCTCCTGGCACGGCGCGCTTCACAACGTGGCCTCCATGGTGGCCGGCCTTGCCCTGCTGGCAGCGAGCCTGGTGTTCGCCCGCCGGTTCATCACCGGCAGGCAGAAAAGGTGGGCGATCTACAGCGTGGCCAGCGGGATCATTTACGCCGTCCTGCCACAGACCGACCCCGGGCTGATGAGCCTGCTGTTCGCCGTCGCATCGCTGATCGGCTGGGCCTGGATCTCCACGCTCTCCCTTCACCTCGTCAACACCAGCACGGCTGAGGCGACCACGCCCCAACTCCAGCGCGCATAACAATCATCAGTGGGGCCCGGTGTCAAAGGACACGGGCCCCACTTTCCATGCTCCCGCTCTCGGAGCTGCGCGAGCCCAGGGCCGGAGCGGAGGATGCCCCTCCGTGATGAGGGAAATCGGGTGCCCGGCCTTCGCGTTGCCAACTCACTCCAAGCAGATCACGCGGACCTGATCGGCCAGCACCTCGAAATACTCGGGTTGTCCGTCAAGCCACCACGTAGTGGCTCCGACCACGGCGTCGGCCGCCCACAACAGCGGTGGGATGAAGTCTGGCGAGGTACCCGAGATGACCGCCGGACCTGTTCTCCTACAGACACCGCGCAACCGAGTTGGGAGAATTCACCCGCGTTACCGGTGGATGCCAACGCCGATGTGAACACCGCCGCCGGGTCAGCGGCAACAAGGGTGAGGAGCGGCATGGCTGATCAGCGTGTAAACGACGTGGGAGCGCCTGGACAAGGCCCGGATGGCGAGGGAGAGCGTGAGGGCCTCGCCTGGGTGGTGACGGAGGTGGCCGCTCCCCAGTACGTCGCGATCGCGCTGCCGCCGGTGACCGGTCTGCTCGCTCACGGGTGGACAGGCGCGACGTGGGGTCTGCTCGCGGCGGCGTTGTGCGCCGGCGTGCCCGTAGGGGTGATCGCGGTCGGTGTGCGGCGGGGCCGCCTGGACTCGATGCACCTGGTCGACCGGAAATCCCGTAGAGGGCCGATGCTCGCCGGTCTGATCACGGTGGCGGTCGGCCTGGTGCTGCTCGCCCTGCTGGACGCGCCGGCCATCGTGACGGCGACGGCGGCGGTGATGCTCGGCTGGGTCCTGGTCATGGGTTCGATCACGATGTGGTGGAAGATCTCCTTTCACACGGGGGTGGCCGCCGGGGCGGCGGTCGTGCTGGCGCACGTGCTGCCCGCCGCGGCGACGCTTGCGGTGGGTGCCGCTCTCGTCGGTGTGATCGGTTGGGCGCGGGTACGGGTATCCCACCACACACCCACCCAGACCATCGCGGGTGCGGCGGCCGGAGCGGGCGTGGCGTGGGCGGTACTGACGCTGACGCTCTGACCTCGGTGGTCGTCGCCCACGTCACGCGGCTGGAATCGAGGTCTTCGCGTGTCCCACTTGAACCCGGCACGGAAGGGCTCGATACCCCCAAACGGGCCAGGGTGAGCCGGGCAGGGTCCGGCCCGCACTTGGGCGGCTTCAGCGGAAAGCGATGTGTTCGCCGACGATGGCCGGGTAGGGTCGGCGGCGCCGCCCCCTGCCAGGGGGAGAGGAAGTGAGCCCGGGTTTACTGCCGGAACCGACAGGACCCCGGGCTTCGCGCTTTTCCCGATCAATCGCAGCGCGATTGATCAATGATCACGCCTTCTTCAAGAATCCTCAGTAGTTCCGTGCCCCCTGTGGCCGCTGTCGCGATGACGCCCGCAAGGATGAGGTGGTCGCGAAGTTTCGCTGCGGTGGTAAGGAGCGGCTGCTGACCATGTTCTTCGCGGGGTCCGCCAAGGGCAAGGACATGATCGACCTGATGCGGATCCCCCAGAAGCGCTAAGGCCGGCTCCACAAATGCGCGCTCGGTGAACAGCCCCTCCCCAGGAGGTTCTCCCAAAGAGCCGTGCCGGTGAGAGCCGCTCATCCCGATGGCCCGGCCAGACCGGGGCAGAGATTGGGGATACGCGGGAGAGTCACCCACAAAGATCGAAGATCTCGTCAGAGGTTCGAACACTTGTTTTTATGATGGAAATGGTGAGGCTCTGGGGCCGTGCCCCTGCGCACCGGTAGCATCGGGAGCATGGTTCCGGAACTGTGTGAACGTGCCGCTCTGGTGGCGTTGCTGCAGCGCCCCGGGGCCAAGTGGCAGGATATCGCGATCGAGGTGCTGGAAACGGGCAGTGCGGTGGCCGTGCTGGAGTCCGTGCTCAGACTGCAGGACACGCTGTTTCCCGAGACGGATCCTGTGGTGTCCGCCATCGCCGGTGCGGCGGAGACCCTGCGGGGGTGGGAGGCGGCCGGCATCGAGGTCCACGCCTGCTTCGATCCCGGCTATCCGAGTCAACTCCGCAGCATCCACCAGATGCCCCCGCTGTTGTTCTCCCGAGGGGCACTGACGCATGACCGGCGGGCGATCGCCGTGGTCGGCACCCGGCAGGCGAGCGAGCAGGGTCTGCGGATCGCCTCCGCGGTCGCGACAGAACTGGCCCTGAACGACGTGACCGTTGTCAGCGGCCTGGCCAGAGGCATCGACACCGCCGCCCACACCGCCGCGCTCAAGGCGCACGGGCGCACGGTGGCCGTCATCGGGACGGGGATCAACCGATTCTACCCGAGCGAGAACCGCGCACTGCAGGAGCGGATCGCCGGTGAGGGCGCGGTGATCAGTCAGTTCTGGCCTGACGCGCCGCCGAGCAAACAGAGCTTCCCGATGCGCAACGCCGTGATGAGCGGTTACGCGGCGGCCACGGTGGTGGTGGAAGCGCCCTGGAAGAGCGGTGCGCGTATTCAGGCCCGGCTCGCATTGGAACACGGCCGTCCCGTGGTAATGCCAGATCAACTCCTGGAGCACGACTGGGCGCGGGAATACGCGAAAAAACCCGGCGTCCATGTGGTCGCTGGCCTGGAAGAGTTACTCTCGGTGGTGGAACAGTTGATCTCGGATCTGCACACCGGCCCTGAATCGCTTCCGGAGGCCCACCACCTTGCCTGGAGCAGTTGACCCCTGGAAACTCGTACGCGCACGTGTCGCCCAGCAAGCCCACTATCTACGCAATCCACTCAGGCCCACGCCCCTGCTGTTCTTCATCGAGGATCATCTCGGCTGCGTGGCACGGGCGGCCCACATCACCCGGTGGAGCCACGTGGCGGTCGTACCCAGCACAAGAGGCCGGTCGGGTGAGCATCCGCTACGGACGCTGCTCGGCAGTCGGATCGGGCTGCCCTGGGTGAATTTTTCCGTCAACCCGAACATCCCCTCCGACGTCCGCGAGTTCCGGGCGGACCGGTTCAGCGTGTCGGACGGGGAGGTCAGGGGCGCCCAGGTGCTTCTGCTCGATGACACCTGGACCACGGGATCCCGGATCCAGGCGGTGTCGTACGCGCTGAAGCTGGCGGGTGCGGAAAGGGTCGCGGCCGTCGTGTTGGGCCGTCATGCGAACCCGGAGTGGGACGGCTGGAAGCCGATCCTCCGGCAGATCAAGGACCAACCCTTCCGACTTGACACCTGCCTGGTCCACGAGCATTGACCGGCGGTCTTCGGATACGGAAATCCAGGCATGCGCGCCCAAGACGGCGGCCATGCCCCTGTCTGTCACCTCAACTTCGCCTTACTCATTCCGCGCGCATGACAAGGGTCCTGACGACCGTGCCCCGGAGTGGCTCCGGCGTGCGGGAGCGGACCGCGGCTGCGCTGTCACGACACTCCTCGCGGCGCTCGGCGCGGCAGACCCAGCAGCGGTTGTCCACATCGGCGGCCGTGTTCGCGGCGGAGGGGACTGCGCGACATCGCAACCGGACGTGACCCGGCGGGGAAAGATCAGATTTCCGGCGTAAATCGCCCAGGGGTCGCGCGGCGCAGGTCGAAGAGGTCCGACGGGGAGATGGGCATCCGGTCGATCCGGATGCCCTCGGCGTCCTCGATCGCCGAGGCGATCACCGCGGAGACCGGGATGACCCCCGCCTCGCCCGCTCCCTTGATGCCCAAGGGGTTGAGCGGGGACGGGGTCTCCAGGTGGGCGGTCTCGATGAAGGGCACCTCGGTGGCGTACGGCATCAGGAAGTCCATGAACGAGGCGTTCAGCAGCTGGCCGTGGTCGTCGTAGACCATCTTCTCGTACAGGGCGCCGCCGACGCCCTGGGCGACCCCGCCGTGGATCTGCCCCTCGACGATCATCGGGTTGATCAGGTTGCCGCAGTCGTGCACCACGGCGTAACGCAGGATGCGGATCTCCGCGGTCAGCGGGTCGGTCTCCACGATCGCCGCGTGCATGCCGGAGGCGAAGGTCGAGCGGATCGGCGAGTAGTAGTCGCGCCCCTCAAGACCCGGCTCCTCCCCCTCGGCCACCGGTGGCCGGTCGAAGGACGAGGCGCCCGCGAACTGGGTCGCCCTGGCCGCCTCGGCGTCGAAGGCGTAGCGCAGCGGGTTGGACAGCACCGCCACCGTCGCCAGCGGGATCGTGGTGCCGGGAGCGCCGACCACCCGCACCTCCCCGTCGACGATCTCCAGGTCCCGGGGGTCGGCCTCCAGCGCCTCCGCGGCGATCCGCAGCGCCTTCTCCTTGACCTTCCTGCAGGCCAGGGCGATCGCGTTGCCGCTCATCACCGCGGCCCGCGAGGCGAACGTGCCGACCGCGTAGCCGAACCTTCGGGTGTCCCCGGTGACCACCGAGACCCGTTCCAGCGGCACGCCCAGCTCGGTCGCGGCGATCTGCGCGAACACCGTCTCGTGCCCCTGGCCCTGGGAGGTGAGCCCGGTGGAGACGTGCACCCGGCCGTCCGAGGTGATCTGGACGTGCCCGCCCTCGTACGGGCCGACACCGGTGCCCTCGACGTAGCAGCCGATCCCGATCCCGATCGCGCGCCCCTCGGCGGCGGCGCGGGCCTTCAGCCCGGGGAAGTCGTCCCAGCCGATCAGCTCCTTGAGCAGCCGCAGCGACTCCGGGTAGTCGCCGCTGTCGTAGATCAGCGGGCGGCCGTCCTGGAAGATCAGGCCCTGGTCGTAGGGGAACTCGTCGGGCTGGATGAAGTTGGCCGCGCGCACCGCGGTGCGGTCGGCCCCCAGGTGCTCGGCGATGTGGTCCATGGTCCGCTCCATGCAGAAGACCGCCTGCGGGCGGCCCGCCCCCCGGTACGGGGTGACCTGCACGGTGTTGGTGTAGATCGAGGAGAACTCGACCCGATAGGCGCCGATCCGGTACGGGCCGAGGAGCTGGGTGGAGGTGATGATCGGCACGATGATCCCGTACGGCGTGTAGGCGCCGTGGTCGTGCAGGATCTCGACGTCCAGGCCCAGAATCCGGCCCTCGTCGTCGAAGCCGACCCGGACCGACTGCACCTGGGCGCGCTCGTGCGCGGAGGAGATGAAGTGCTCGCGCCGGTCCTCGGTCCACTTGACCTCCCGGCCGAGCGTGATCGCCGCCCACGGGACCAGGATCTCCTCCGGCCAGGGGTGCACGATCTTCACTCCGAAACCGCCGCCCACGTCCGGGGCGACCACCTCGACCTTCGGCAGCGGCAGGCCGAGCTTGGCCGCGATGGCCATCCGGACGCTGGTGGAGGTCTGGGTGCTGGAGTGGACGCGCAGCGAGCGGTCGTCGGCGTCCCAGCGGGCGTGCACGCCGCGCCCCTCCAGCGGCATGGACGCGCTGCGCTCGATGTCGAGCCGGAAGGCCAGCGTGTGCGGCGCGGCGTCGATGGCCTCGCGCGCGCCGAGCCCGGCGGCCGAGGGCACCTCCTGAACCAGATGCGCGCCGACGTTGCCCGGCACGTCGGCGTGCACGAGCTGGGCGGACTGCGCGGCCTCCTCCACCCCGACCACCGGCTTGAGGATCTCGTAGTCGACCTCGATGAGCGCGCAGGCGTCCTCGGCGAGGTAGCGATCGCGGGCGACGACCATCACGACGGGCTCGCCGACGTGCCTGACGATCTCGCGGGCCAGCGGGTACGCGGTGCGGCCGTGGGTCAGCGCCGGATGCGGGATGAGCAGCGGCAGCGGCTCGGCGAGCGCGCCCGGCAGATCCTCCCAGGTGTAGATCGCCACCAGCCCCTCGACCTCGATGGCGGCCGAGACGTCGATGTCGCGGATCCGGGCGTGGGCGTGCGGGGAGCGGACGAACGCCGCCTGCAGCGCCCCCGGCGCCAGGTCGTCGAGGTAGAGGCCGCGCCCGGTCAGCAGCCGGGGGTCCTCGCGCCGCCTGACCGGCTCGCCGAACAGTTTCGTGGTCATGATCGCCTCACCGGGACGTGTCTCCTGCCTCGCCCACCCGAGGGTCCTCCGGAACCGCCCGGGGATTCCCCGCGCCCGCTCAAGGCTCCTCCGCCATGATCTCGGCCGCGCGGTGAACGGACTTGACGATGTTCTGGTAGCCCGTGCACCGGCACAGGTTGCCGGAGATGCCCTCCAGCACCTCCTCGTCGCTCGGCGCCGGGTTGTCCCGCAGCAGCGCGGTCACCGTGCACAGGAAGCCGGGCGTGCAGAAGCCGCACTGCAGGCCGTGGCACTCGGCGAAGGCCCGCTGCACCGGCGAGAGCGTGCCGTCCTCGCCGGCGAGCCCCTCCACCGTGGTGATGTCGCGCCCGTCCACGGTGACCGCGAACGTCAGGCAGGAGCGGACGGGCTCGCCGTCCAGCAGCACCGTGCAGCACCCGCAGACCCCGTGCTCGCACCCGACGTGCGTGCCGGTCAGGCCGAGGTCGTGCCGCAGGCAGTCCGAGAGCAGCCGCCGCGCCGGGACCGCGGCCTGCCTGACCACCCCGTTGACGGTCAGCGTGATCTCATGCATCTACGGCCTCCCTGGCGGCGTCACGGAGTGCCTGCTCGGTGAGGACTCCGGCGAGGTGCCGCCGGTAGGCGGCGGTCGCGTGAATGTCTGCCTCCGGCTCGATCCCGTCCTGCACGGCGCGGGCCGCCGACGCCCAGTCCGCCGAGTCCGGCGGCCGGTGACCGACGGCCTCGGTGACGTCGACGAGCACCGGGACGGGGCCGAGGCTCACGCACGCCACCGTGGCCGAGGTGATCCTCAGATCGTCGTCCAGTACGACCAGTGCCGCGATCCCGGCCAGGGCGTAGTCGCCGTGCCGCCGGGCGACCTCGCGGAACGCGGTGCCCGAGCGCGGGGGCGGGACGGGGAAGAACGCGGAGACGGCCAGCTCGCCCGAGTCGATCGCCGACTCCAGGGGGCCGGTGAAGAAGTCCTCGGCGGCCACGTCCCTGACGGCGCCCGGCCGGGCCAGCCGTACCGAGCCCCTCAGCAGGGCGAGCACGGCCGGTAGTTCGGCGGCGGGGTCGGCGTGGGCCAGGCTGCCGACCACGGTGCCCCGGTTGCGGATCACCGGGTGGGCCACCAGCCTGAGCGCCTGGCGCAGCAGCGGCTGGGCCGCGGCGACCTCCTCGGAGCGTTCCACCGCCGCGTGCCTGGCCAGGGCGCCGACCCGCACTCCGCCAGGCTCGACGTCGACGGCCGCCAGTTCGGCCAGCCGGTTGATGTCGACCAGGTGCGCGGGGGCGACCAGCCGCATGTTCAGCAGCGGGATCAGGCTCTGCCCCCCGGCGAGCACCTTGCCGTGCTCCCCGGCCCCGGCGAGGGCATCGAGCGCCTCGCCGAGGGAGCGGGGGGCGTGGTATTCGAAAGGGGGTGGTTTCACCCGGCGGCCTCTCGTTGTGGCTCTGACACCTCTGCCGGACCGGCGCCGCCCCGTCCGGAGATGGTCCGGAGCAGGTGGTAACCCACCACCACCACGATGGTGCCGAGGGCGATGCCCTCCAGCGTGAAGTCCGAGCTGATCATATGCTTGACCGGGCCGATGGCGAGGATGATTCCCGCCCCGATCGGGACGAGGTTGACCGGGTCCGCGAAGTCGACCCGGTTCTCGATCCAGATCTTCGCGCCGAGCAGGCCGATCATGCCGTACAGGATGACGGTGATGCCGCCGAGCACGCCGCCCGGCGTGGCCGCGACCAGCGCGCCGAACTTCGGGCAGAGGCCGAACAGGATCGCGATGACGGCGGCGATGTAGTAGGCGGCCGTCGAGTAGACGCGGGTGGCGGCCATGACGCCGATGTTCTCGGCGTAGGTGGTGGTCGGGGAGCCGCCGAAGGTGCTGGCCACCACCGTGGCGGCGCCGTCGGCGATGACCGCCCGGCCCATGTACGGGTCGACGTCGGTCTTGGTCATCTCGCCGACGGCCTTGACGTGGCCGACGTTCTCGGCGACCAGCGCGATCACCGCGGGCAGCACCAGCAGTACGGCGGAGAACTTGAAGTCGGGGAAGTGCATGCTCGGCAGGCCGATCCAGTCGGCCGCCGCCACGTCTTTGAAGCTCACCCTGGGGTGCGTGTCGACCGCGCCGGTGGCCGCGTTGAAGGCGGTGATGTTGCCGAATACCTTGTCGGCCGCCCAGGAGAGGACGAAGCCGATGATCAGGCCGAGCAGGATGCCGATCCTGCCGATGAAGCCCTTGAAGAGCACGATGGCGACGAAGGTGACGATCATCGTGATCAGCGCCATCCACTGGTCCTGCGGCCAGTAGACGTCGGCGACGACGGGCGCCAGGCCGAAGCCGATCAGCATGACGACGGCGCCGGTGACGACCGGCGGGAAGACCCGGTTGATGACCTGCACGCCGAGGAAGTGGACGGCCACGCCCACGAGCGCGAGTACCAGTCCGGCGACGAGGATGGCGCCGGTGACGATCGCGTCGGTGGCGGGCGTGTCACCGCCCATGAGCGCCCGGATGGCGAGCACGCCTCCCACGAACGACGCGCTGGTCCCGAGGTAACTGGGGACCTTCCCCTTCACGATGAGCAGGAACATGATCGTTCCGACGCCCGAGAACATGATGGCGACGTTGGGGTCGAGTCCCATCAGCAGGGGGAAGACGAACGTGGCGCCGAACATCGCCACGACGTGCTGCGCCCCGAACCCGAGCATCCGCGGCCAGGACAGCCGCTCGTCGGGTCTGACCACCTCTCCCGGGGCGAGTGTTCGGCCATCGCCGTGTTTCGTCCAACCTGCAACCATCGAGCCCCACCTTTCACCGGGCCGTCGGTCGGTGGCCACCCCGCGGGCATCCCTCCGGCGAGTCCCTTACTACCGTTGCGGGCACATTAGGACTGAGTCCATGCGCGGACATCGTCATGATCTGCCAAATCTGAGCAGCTGACCAGTGAATGCCTCGCGCACCACCAGCGAGAACGCCCGGTGAAGGACACGGGGGACGGTGAAAGATATAGGTATGTGACATAGTCGGCAGCACGGACGGCCCGTCGCGGCCCGTCGCGGCCGGAGAGAGCGGCCGGAGGCAGGCGGACGGCTCGCCGGAGAGCAGGGCGGGGCCGGTGACGGGATCAGGCTCCGGCGGCGACCACCCGGATCTCGAAGCCGTCGCCGGTCACCACCTGGCCGTTACGTATCTTGCA
Source organism: Streptosporangium sp. NPDC006013 (assembly GCF_040614275.1). Lineage (NCBI taxonomy): Bacteria > Bacillati > Actinomycetota > Actinomycetes > Streptosporangiales > Streptosporangiaceae > Streptosporangium > Streptosporangium sp. NPDC006013. The sequence goes on along the minus strand of NZ_JBEXUE010000065.1, from coordinate 1,126 downwards.
GGTCTTGCGGAGCTCGACCTCACCGTCCACCAGCACGTTGCCGTCGGCGATGAAGTGCTTGGCCTGGCCGCCCGTCTCGGTGACGCCACAGTACTTGAGCAGGTCACAGAGCGGAATGTAGTCGGTTTCCAGCTCGAAGGTCTCGTTCACGCCGAACAGCTTAGGTCCCGCGCGCTCCAGGACGCGGGTGCTCCTTCGGACGCCGGCTCCCGCGCACGTCCGGGACGCGGAGCACCGGTCTCAGATCCCCCTCATCCGCAGGACGTGCAGGGCCAGGGTGAGGTTCAGCCGCAGGTGGGCGTCCTCGGTGAAGCCGCCGAGCATCCGTTCCAGCTTGCCGATCCGGTAGCGCAGCGTGTTGTAGTGGAAGTGCAGCCTGCGCGCCGTCTCCGCCACGTTGAGGTTGGTCTCCAGCAGCACCTGCAGGGTGCGGCGCAGGTCGGCGTTCTCCGCGTCGTCGTCGGAGGCGAGCGGGCCGAGCGTCTCGCGGACGAAGGCGTGCAGCTCGGCGGTGTCGTTGACCAGGGAGAGCAACCGGTAGACGCCGAGCTGGTCGAAGTGCGCGACCGCGCCGTTGCCGTGGAGCTGGCGGCCCACCCGCGCGGCCTTCAGCGCCTGGCCGTACGCCTCGGGCAGCGCCTCGGCACCGACGGCGGTGCGGCTGGCGCCGGTGGAGAAGGTGGCGGGCAGGCACTCGGCGAAGGCCACGGCGGCGTCCTTGGCCAGGCGGTCCGCGTCGACCGCCGCGTCCACGATGGTGACGACCTCGTGGGAGAAGCCCGCCACCGCGCCGCGCGCGTCGTGGCGGCGCATCGCGCCGGTCCAGCAGGTGACCAGCCGGTCCTGGGCGGCGCGCTCGTCGCCCTCCGGATCGAGCTCGGCCACCAGCACGGTGACCGGGCGCTGCAGGTCCCAGCCGAAGGCCCTGGCCCGGGAGGAGACCCGCTCGGAGCCTCCCGCCCTGCCGGTGAGCACGTCGCGCAGGAAGTCGGCGCGGTACTTGCTCTCGACGGCGTTGACCGCCTCCTGCCGGTGCTCGACGTCGCGGTCCGGCTGGTCGTGATCGTCGCGGTCTTCCTGGTGCTGCCGCTGGTCGCCGGGCAGATGGAGCACAAGGTCATGGCGC
>NZ_JBEXUE010000064.1:0-30789 GCF_040614275.1 Streptosporangium sp. NPDC006013 | reverse complement strand
AGAGAGGGGTCGCGAGGAACGAGCGACCCCTCTCTCCTCAGTCCAGTCCCCGGCGCGGCCTCACGGGTCGTCCCTCAAGGGGGATCATGGGCGCGTCCTCGCGATGTTTTGGACGGCTTGATTTTGCGGTGTGTCTTGGTTTGAGGGGGTGTGGCCGGGTGCTGGGGGGATGTGGGGGCAGCCTCACGGGAGGCGGTCGCGGGGGGTGATTTCTTGTTACGGGGGTGAGTGGGGGCGCCGGGGAAAATGTGCGCTCCGGTCAGAAGACGGTTTCCTGACATCGGAGTAGCGTCCGAGGCCAGGAGGAGCCCCCGTGAGCCTTGCCCGTGTCGTCGAACAGCCGCAGGCGGACATCCCCCGGGAGTTCGCCGAGGCCCTCCGCCCCTATCTGGACGTCCTGGCCGAGGAGATGATCGGCGAGATCCGGGCCAGCGTGCCGGAGTACTCCCGGCAGAGCGGCGCCTACGCCCGTATCGTCAGGCACGCCGTCGAGGAGGCACTCGCCGGATTCGTGAACCGGGTCGGTGACCGGGGGGCGAGCCGGTCCCGGCTGCTGGAGGTCTTCCGCGCCGTCGGCAGCGGGGAGGCCGCGGAGGGGCGCCCCCTCGACTCGCTCCAGTCCGCGCTGCGGATCTGCGCCAGGGTGGCGTGGCGACGGCTGGCCGAGGAGTCCGAGCGGCTCGACCTGTCCCGGCAGCGCATGTGCGACATCGGGGAGGCGATCCTGGTCTACCTCGACGAGATCGCCGCCGCGGCGGCCGACGGCTACTCCGAGGCCCAGGTCCGGGTGGCGGGCGAGCTCGAACTTCGGCGCCGCAGGCTGCTCGACATGCTCGTCGCCCACCCGGCCGCCGACTCCCGCGCGGTGGCCGATCTGGCCAGGTCGGTGCGCTGGACCATGCCGCGCACCCTGGCCTGTGTCGCCCTGGCCGCCCGCGCCCAGGGCGACACAGGCCAGGCCGGGTCTCCCGCCCGACGTGCTCGTCGACCTCGACCGCTCCGACCCCTGCATGGTCGTGCCCGACCCCGAAGGCCCGGGGCGGCACGGCCTGCTGAACGCCATGGCGGCCGACTGGACCGTGGCCATCGGCCCCGCGGTCGCGGTGGGGGAGGCCGGTCTCTCGCTCAGGCTCGCCAGGGACGCGCTGGCCCTGGCCAGGCGCGGGGTGCTGGACGGCCGCCGGATCATCAGGGTGTCCGACCACCTCGCCACCCTGATGATCTTTCAGGACGAGTCGCTGATCCAGATCATGGGCCGGGCACGGCTGGAGCCCCTGCTCGCCCTGCGCCCCGCCCAGCGCGACCGGCTGGCCGAGACCCTGCTGGCCTGGTTGCAGAGCGGCAACGCCACCGAGGTCGCGGCCAGGCTGCACATCCACCCGCAGACCGTCCGCTACCGCCTCCGCCAGGCCACCGAACTCTTCGCCGACCAGCTCGGCACCTCCGGCGACCGCTTCGAACTGGAGGTGGTCCTCCGTGCCCGTGCCGCCGGTCTCACCCCCGCGCCGGGCTGACCCGGCTTCACACCCACCCGGCACCCGGGCGGATGCCCCGTCCTTCGGGACTTCGCTGCCCGATTCGGCGTCTCTCCTTACGATGATCGTTCTCAGCTGCGGGGTGTCGTGATGTCGACGCGGTCGCGTCCGTGGCCTGAGGTCCCGGAGAATGACGGCGTGGATGCGCCCTCTGCCGGACTTCCGCGAGAAACGGACATATAACTCCTTTTACTATGAAGCGGGGCGCCGCTTCAACGGGGCAGCACAGCGCCAAACCAACCTGAATTAGCCCGAATCCTGCGCGTCGACGCGGGCCCGATCATGAGGATGCATAAGGTGATCACATGCCTGCCACGCTGAGTGCCACGAAGACCCGGGCCGCGCTGCGCTCCTCGGCGCGCATCTCCGCGGAGATGTTGCTGGTCCTGCTGATGAGCGCGGTGACCCTGTGGGTCGTGGGCCAAATGTGGTCCGTGGTCTGGCCGCTCATGGTCGCCCTGCTGCTCACCACGCTGACCTGGCCGGTAACCCGTCTCCTGCGCCGGTACGGCTGGCCTCCCGCCCTGGCCGCGTCGGCCGTGACCCTGCTGTTCCTCCTGGTCGCCGCGGGCATCGTGGTCCTGATCGTCGTGCCCGTCGTGTCACAGTCCGGAGAGCTGGCCACCGGAGTGGTCAACGGCATCAAGCAGGTGCGCGAATGGGCCGCCGGGCCGCCGCTGAACATCGGCAACGACCAGGTCACCAGCGTGCTCGACACCGCGATCGCCCGTATCCAGGACAGCGTCGGCGGCATCGTCACCGCCACCGTGACCGGGGTGGGCACCGTCGTCAACGGTCTGGTCACCACCGTCCTCGCGCTCTTCCTGATGTTCTTCTTCCTCAAGGACGGCCCGCGCTTCCTGCCGTGGCTGACCCGTCAGCTCCCCGGCCGCCTCGCCGTGGACGTGCCGGCCGTGGCCGAACGCGGCTGGGACACCCTCGGCGCGTTCGTCCGCTCCCAGGCGTTCGTCGGCCTGCTCGATGCCGTCTTCATCGGCCTCGGCCTGTGGATCGTGGGCGTGCCGCTGGTGCTCCCACTGGCGGTCCTGACCTTCGTGACGGCGTTCATCCCCATCGTCGGCGCCCTGTTCGCCGGCCTCGTCGCCGTGCTCATCACGCTGGTGTCGAACGGCCCGACGGACGCGCTGATCGTGCTGGCCATCATCGTCGCGGTCCAGCAGCTGGAGGGCAACGTGCTCCAGCCGATGGTGCAGAGCCACGGCCTGGGCCTGCACGCGGCGGTGGTCCTGCTCGCGGTGACGCTGGGCGGCAGCCTGGCCGGCATCGTGGGCAGCCTGCTCGCCGTACCGGTCGCCGCCCTGATCGCCGTGGTCTGGAACTACGTGCGCGAACAGCTCAGCGACCTGCCCCGGGAGCTCGAAGCCGCCGCAGCCGTACCGGCGCCGGAGCCCGAAACCGCCGCAGCCGTACCGGCGGAGGAGCCCACCTGATTCACCAGGGCCGTCTCACTCCCTCGCGTCCGTCACAGCGTGACCATGCGCCTGCCGATCCTCTCGGTCAACGCATCGCGGTCACTCGCCGGCGCCACGAGATCCGGTATATCCGCCCGTGGACCGTCCGCCACCGCCTCCGCCGGGCCACCGGACTCCTCGCCGGCCAGGCTCGGCACCTCCGGTGACCGCTTCGAGCCGGAAGTCGTCCTCCGCGCCCGCGCCGCCGGTCTCACCCCGGCCGCGGGCTGACCCGGCTTCCCGATCAGCGGTCCTGTCTCCCGTTCGCCGGGTTCCGGCTCGTGATCAGGTCGGCGACGCCGTCCAGGATGCGGTCCAGGCCGAAGGCCAGGGCGTGTGCGGGGTCGGAGATCGCATGATGGGCCTGGCCCGCGGCCTGGCCGACGCGGGAGGCGACCGGGAAGCGGGTGCCGTCCATGATCTTGTCGAGCAGCGGGGCGTTGGACAGCCACCACTCGACGTCGGTCATCCCGCTCTCCTGCTGGACCCGTGCCTGGTTGGCCGCGGTCCTGGCGGTGCTCTGCACGTGGCTGAGGACCAGGGCCAGCACGGAGTCCATCTCGACGTCCGTCAGGCCGACGCCGTCCAGCGGGCGTAGCTCGGCCTCGTACTTGAGCGACGCGTTCGGCCCCAGCGTGGAGCGGGCGTCGATGACCTGCAGCAGCCACGGGTTGCGCCGGTAAAGATCCCAGTTGCGGGCGGCGACGAACTCCATCGCGCCCCGCCAGCCGCCTGTCTGCCGGGACGGGGCGTCCACGTCGGCGTACAGCTCCCCGTACGCGGTGTCGACCATGAGGTCGGTCAGTTCGCCCTTGCCGGGGACGTGGGTGTAGAGGGACATGGTCCCGACTCCCAGCCGCTCGGCGACCTGGCGCATCGAGACCGCTTCGAGCCCCTCGGCGTTGGCCAGCTCGATGGCCGCCAGGACGATCGAGCGCACGGTCAGCCCGGAGCGCCCCGGCCTGCTGTGCGAGCCCCACAGGAGCGCCAGGCTGCGTGCCGGGTCGGCGTCGGAAGCTTTCTTCGCACTCACGGGAACAGTCTCCAGATTTTCGTCGTTGGGACCACCGTAGCTGAGTCGTACGGTGTACGGTACGGTCTACGCCACGGAGGCGCGACGGCGCCGGGTGGGAAGACAGGCGAAACAGGGGTGAAACAGGTGGCTGTGAGAGCGACGGAGTTCGCGATCGCCGCGCACGACGTGCGCAAGAACTACGCGGGTGCCGCCGAGGGGACGGGCCTCAACGGGTTCGACCTGGAGGTGGCGGCCGGCACGGTCTGCGGCCTGCTCGGGCCCAACGGCGCGGGCAAGACCACGGCGATCAGGATCCTGTCCACGCTGCTGCGCCCGGACTCGGGCCGGGCGAGCGTCGCCGGGTTCGACGTCCGCACGCAGGCGCGGCAGGTACGCGAGCGGATCGGGCTGGTCGGCCAGTACGCGGCGGTCGACGAGATCCTCAGCGGGCGGCAGAACCTGGTGATGTTCGGCAGGCTGAACCACCTGCCGGCGGCCGGGGCGCGGAGGCGGGCCGGCGAGCTGCTGGAGCGCTTCTCGCTGGCGGACGCCGGGGCCAAGCCGGTCGGCGAGTACTCCGGCGGCATGCGCAGGCGGCTCGACCTGGCGGCGAGCCTCATCGTCGCACCCTGGGTGCTCTTCGTGGACGAGCCCACCACCGGCCTCGACCCGGCCGCCCGCCAGGAGGTGTGGTCGGCCATCCGCGACCTGGTCGGCTCCGGCACGACCGTGCTGCTCACCACCCAGTATCTGGAGGAGGCGGACCGGCTGGCCGACCGGATCACCATGCTCGGGGCGGGCCGGGTCGTCACCGAGGGCACTCCCGAGGAGCTGAAGTCGGCCATCGGCGGCGACTGGCTCGATCTCGTCCTCGCCGATCCGGCGGACGTGGCCAGGGCGGAGGCGCTCGCGGCGCGGGTCGCCTCCGGCGGGATCTTGGTGGACGCCGAGTCGCGCCGGGTCAGCATTCCGGTCGCCGAGCGCACCCGGGCGCTCGTCACCATGGCCACCGCGCTCGGCGACGCCGGGATCGAGCCGGTCGACGTCACGCTGCGCCGCCCCACGCTCGACGAGGTCTTCCTGCACCTGACGGGCGGTGCCGAGAACACGGCCGCCCGTACCGGGGCGTCCGCGTGAACGCCGCGACCGGGCTCTCCGGCCGGGGGCCCGGATGGGCACCTCCGGCATGGACATCGCCGCTGTGCGTCCTGGTGCGGGCGGTCACCGTCTCCGACAGGGGCGTCCCGGTGAGTACGACGATCCCAACCCCCGATACGGAGGCATCCGCGTGAGTACGACGACCTCGACCCTGCCCGCCCCCTCCCCGCTCTCCAGGTTCGGCTGGGCGCTGGCCGACTCCTGGACCATCACCCTGCGCGACCTGGGCCACTGGGCCCGCCGCCCGGGAACGGTCGCCGTCGGATGGCTCTTCCCGGTCATGATGGTGCTGATGTTCGGCGGCCTGTTCGGCGGCGCCATCGGCGTCCCCGGCGGGGGCGGCTACTTCGACTTCCTGATCCCCGGCATGTTCGCGATGACCATGCTCTTCGGCCTGGAGAGCACGATGATGGCGGTCACCACCGACGCGGCCAAGGGGGTGACCGACAGGTTCCGCTCGATGCCGATGAGCGCCTCGGCGGTCGTCATGGGCCGCGGGATCGCCGACATGCTCAACTCGGTGGTCGGGCTGGCCGTCATGATCGGGGCCGGGCTGCTGCTCGGCTGGCGTGCCGAGGGCGGCCTGATCGAGGCGCTGGCCGCGGTGGGCCTGCTCCTGCTGCTGCGCTTCGCCCTGCTCTGGGTGGGGATCTACATCGGCCTCGTATCGGGAGGGCCGGAGGTGGTGACGTCGGTGCAGATCCTGGTCTGGCCGGTCGGCTTCCTGTCCAGTGTGTTCGTCGATCCCGCCACCATGCCCGGCTGGCTCGGTGCGATCGCGCAGTGGAACCCGATCTCGGCCACCGCCACGGCCACCAGGAGGCTCTTCGACAACCCCGGCTGGGCGGGAGAGTCGTGGATCGTGCAGAACGCCACCCTCATGGCGGTCCTCTGGCCGCTGCTGCTGATCGCCGTCTTCCTGCCGTTGTCGGCGCACAGGTTCCGCCGGCTCGGCGGCTGACGGAGCCGGCCTCCCGGCCGTCGGCTCTTTGTGCGGGCGGGGAAGTCCTGTTTCCCGATGGATCACAACGTTTGCCGCCACGAGAAGATGCTCCGCGTTTTACATCGCCGCTCCGTGTTTTACATCGCGGTGACGGAATCCGTCGGGGCCTGTAACTGACCGTAGTGAATCTGGGGGCATGAGTGAGACGGAACGGGGACGATCCGCCTCGGGGTGGACGCTCAACAGGGAACTGCTCAACGTCGGCGCGATCATCGTCGCCGCCGGTATAGCCCATCTCGTCATGGGCCTGATCGGACATGAGAAGTACGGGCCGTTCATGCTCCTGCTGCTCGGCGGGGTGCTCGTCGCGGCGGCGCTCGGTCACCGGTTCTACGAACACCGGCGCCATCGCCTCCCCGTGGTCAGGGAGTGTCTGAGGTGCGGGGCCGCGTCGGGTGAGGGGGCATGACGCGGCCTGGCCCGAGGGGAGGACGACCCTTCACCACCGCCGGCCTCTCTTACACCTGTTCTAACCGATTCGGTCTAGATCGGGATCTTGACAGCTTTCCGGCTTAGGATTCCGGCGTGTCCGTGACTCCTGGGATTTACCGGTTCCTCGGCTGCCTTGTCGTTCTGGCCGCGGCGATCGTGCCGCTCCCCGCGCACGCCGCGGCCGCGCCCATCGATACCGTGCTGCCCGGCACCAGGGTCACCGTACGGGAGGACGCCACGGACCCGCTCAGGGTGACCTCGTACTCCTCCGGAAAGATGACCTACCTGCGCAGGGGGGACGGGTTCACCCGGCAGGCCGCCTACCAGGAGATCACGGTCGCGCCGAAGGGGGGCAGCGCGCTGGCGGTGCCCACCTCCTACAAGAGCGGCTACGACTCGGTCGTCCTGCTCGACCTGGCGACCTCCAAGGGCACCAGGATCCGTACGGTGCGGAAGCCGCTCGTCGCGCACTATGTGCACTGGAGCCGCGACGGCGGCAAGGCGGTGCTGACCACCGAGCGAAAGAACGGCTCGGCGTGGGTGACCTCCGGGTTCGTGGTCGTCGACGTGTCCGCGAAGAGTGCCAAGACGGTGACCGTGGCCGATGTCGACAAGGCCGCGCGGTTCCGCTGGAGCTCCGACGGCACCGAGGTGGTGGCCGAGTACCAGGGCGGTGCCCGCTTCTACGGGCAGGACGGCACGATCCGCCGCACCCTGGCCAAGACCGGCAGGCCCGCCGGTGGTGAGGACGCCTTCACCCCCTCGGGCAAGGGCCTGATGACCTGGTGCCCGTCCAGCTACACCGAGCACGTCTGTGTCTGGGATCGCACCTCGGGCAGGCTCGCGGCCAAGGTGCCCGGCATCCGGCCGAAGGCCCTGTGGGGATGGTGGGACGAGAAGCACTTCATCGCGGTCATCCCCTCCGGGAACCACTACCAGGTGGTCCTGTCGACCCTCAAGGGCAAGACCACGCGGGTGCTGGCCGCCTTCTCCGCCGAGGATTGGAACAACAAGCTCTATCTCGGATACACCCGGAAATGACCGGCGCGGCCCGAGGGCGGGCCGGTGATCGGGCGTCCTGCGCCAGGAGGCGATCCGCGCGGTAGGGACGTCTCATGGGCCTTCGGGGTCGCGCAGCGGAGACCGGGCGGTGGTGACGTCCCCGTGGAGCTCAGAGGTAGAGGCCGGTGCCGTTGTCGGTCTGCGGGGTGGCGATGGCGTGCAGGTCGCGCTCGCGCATGACCAGATAGATCTGGCTGTGGACCTCGACCTCGTACTGGTCCTCGGGGTTGAACAGGACCTTGTCGCCGACCTTGACCGCCCGGACGTTCTGGCCCGCGCCGCAGACCTCACCCCAGACGAGGCGGTTGGCCATCTTCACCGTCGCCGGGATGACGATGCCAGCCGTGCTGCGCCGTTCCTCTGACTCCTGCTCGACCTTGACCATGACGCGGTCGTGGAGCATCTGGATCTCGAACTTCGGGTCACCCACGTCATGAAGTTTATGGGAACGGCGGAGCCGCGCCTGCTTGTCCGCGGACTCGGAGGGGGCGAAGGCCGGCCGGTGACCACATCGGTGGTGAAATCGCCTGCGAAGTAGGATCTCGCGGTATGACGTCCCCCCAGCTGGTAAGCGAATTTCTCGACTGGTACCTGGCGGAGAATCCCATCTATGCCGCCCTCGCGGGCGCGCCGGGGTACGACAGGACCCTCGGTGACTTCACCGAGGCCGGCATCCTGGCCAGGGAGCGGGAGTCGCGCCGCCGGCTGGAACGACTCCAGGGGGCCCAGGACGCCGGGGACGCCGGGGACGCCGGGGACTTCGAGGACGAGATCGACCGGGAACTCGTCATGTCCACGCTGCGCGGCGGGATCGCGTACGAGTCGTGGCCGCTCTGGCGGCGTGACCCGGCCGCCTACGTGGGCCCGATCTTCTCCTCGATGTTCAGCCCGTTCCTGCAGCGGCTCTCCGGTGAGGCCGAACTGGTGGACGCGGCCGTCGCGCGGCTGGCCGAGGTGCCGGACGTCCTCGCCGCCTGCCGGGCCAACCTCGACCCCGCGCTGGCGGCCCCGCTGCTGGTCGAGCGGGGGCTGGGCCAGGCGCGGACCGCTCGCCGCTTCCTCACCGGGACGGTCCCCGGCCAGGTGTCCGACGAGGCGCTGCGGGCCCGGCTGGCCGCGGCGGCCGAGCCCGCGGCGGCGGCCTTCGACGAGCTGGTGGAGTTCCTCGAAGGGTTCCGGGCGGAGGGCACCTGGCGGATGGGGGAGGAGCTCTACTCCACGCTGCTGCGTGAGCGGGAGATGCTCGGTTACGGCGCCGACGAGCTGCTCAGGCGGGGACAGGCCGCCTACGACGAGCTGGACGCGCGGATGCGCGAGGTCGCCGCCCGGCTGGACGGCGGCTCGGGCGACTGGCACGCGGTCATCACCGGGCTTCAGGACGACCACGCGCCGACGCTGGAGGACATGCGGGCCGAGTACGAGGCCGAGACGGAGCGGGCCAGGAGGTTCGTCCGCGAGCGCGGCCTGGTGACCTTCGCCGAGGGCGAGGAGTGCCTGGTCGTCCCGTCGCCCGAGTTCCAGCGGCCCATCCTCGCGGTCGCCTCCTACCTGCCGCCGCCGCCCCTGTCGACCTCCAGGATCGGGCACTTCTTCGTGCCCTTCACCCCGTCCTCCTTCACCGGGGAGCAGGTCCGCCAGCGGCTGCGCAGCAACGCCAGGGCCCAGATGCCCTCCATCGCCGTCCACGAGGCGTACCCCGGTCACCACTGGCACCTGTCCTGGATGGCGGGCAACCCGCGCCGGGCCCGCAGGCTGTTCCGCACCCCGTACTTCGCCGAGGGCTGGGGCCTGTACGTCGAGAAGCTCATGCACGAGCAGGGCTACTTCACCACTCCGGCCCAGGAGCTCGCCCACCTGGACTTCCGGCTCTTCCGGGCGGCCCGCATCGTCGTGGACACCTCGCTGCACTGCGGTGACATGACGATCGAGCAGGCCGAGGAGTTCATGACCACGAGGTCCTCGCTCACCCCCGGCACGGCCAAGGGGGAGGTCAACCGCTACTGCGCGTGGCCCACCCAGGCGCCCTCCTACCTGACGGGGGCACTGGAGATCGACCGCATCCGCGACGACTACCTGGCCGCGGGCCGCGGTGACCTGCGCGCCTTCCACGACACGCTGGCGGGTTCCGGCGGTCTCCCGCTGGGCCTGGCCCGCCGGGTCGCGCTGGAGGGCTGACGACCCGGCCCCCGCGTTCCACGGGCCGGGTGCCGTCGTCCGCGGTGCCCGGCCCTTCTCCCGAGCCCGGAGGGAGCCGCTCAGGCCGGTGGGTGCAGGGTGGCGTAGGCGAAGTCGACCAGATAGTCGTTGAGCCTGGTCGAGGCGTTCACCGCCTCGGTCTCGTCGCCGTGGCAGATGGCGCGGAGGATGTCGCCGTGCAGCCGTGACGCCGTGCGCAGTTCCTCGGCGGAATCCTTCAGGTGCGCGAACCAGAACCTGCGGGAGAGCCCCTGGAGGGGCGCCATGGCCACCGAGATGTACTCGTTGTGAGCGGCGGCGACGATCAGGTCGTGGGTGCGCTTGAGGATCGTCGCGAAGGAGCGCACGTCCGGCTCGCAGTCCCTGAAGTGCTCGACGACCTCCTGCATCTGGCGTTTCTGCTCGGGGACGGCGCGGTGGGTGGCGAGCTTGACCGCCAGGGCCTCCAGGGTGCGCCTCAGCTCCAGGAGTTTCAGCTGGGCCTCGATGGAGGTGGGCGGGACGAACACCCCCCGGTTGGGGTGGATCTCCACCATGCGCTCGCGGGACAGCCGCTGGAGCGCCTCACGGACGGGCGTCCTGCCGAGGCCGGTGCGCTCCATGAGCATGGACTCGGATATGAGTGACCCCGGCGCGAGCTCCTGAAAAGTGATCATGTTCTCGATCGCGTCGTAGGCGCGGTCGGATTTGTTCGGCAGGGACACCCGTCACCCCGTGTCTGCGATGTTTCAAGAGGATTTCCGGACTGGACAATAGTACCGCCTTGTGATGTACGGTCAATACATGACCGATATATCGGTGGTCCATTGGCGACTACCCGCAGTGGTGTCCCCCGACGCGGACTACCCCGTCGTGGCCGACGTCGACGTGCTCGTGGTCGGCGGCGGGGCCGCGGGGGTGGCCGCGGCAGTGGTGGCCGCGGAGGCCGGCAAGAGCGTGCTGCTCGTCGAGAAGTACGGGTTCGCGGGCGGCGCCGCGGTGGCCGGCATGTCCGGAACCCTCTGCGGCATGTACCTGGCGACGGAGACCGGCACCTCACCGGAACAGGTGGTGTGGGGTTTCACCGAGCGCTTCCGGCAGGGGCTGTCCAAGCGAGGCGGCCTGACCCGTCCCCAGCGGTACGGCAAGACGTGGACGAGCGCCCACGACCCGCTGGTCTGGCGGGAGACGGCCGACGACCTGCTGGCGGCCGCCGGGGTGCGGGTGCTCTTCCACACCTCCGTCGTCGGTGTGGTGATGGAGGGGGACGAGTACCGGGGCGCCGTGCTCTCCTCGAACGCCGGGGTCGGCGTCGTGCGCGCGGCCCGTACCGTCGACGCCTCCGGGGACGCCGCGGTCGTGGCCCGTGCGGGCGGCCGCTACGTGTTCGGCGACGACGGGCGGATCCAGAACCCCACCATGTTCTTCCGCCTCGGCGGGGTCGACGTCGAGGCGTTCCTGGACGGCTACGGCGAGGACACCATCAGCCCGCCCTGGGTGACCGAGCGGATCAAGGAGGCCAGGGCACTCGGCGCCGACCTGCCCCGGCAGAAGATCTGGATCTTCACCACCCCCCGCCCCGGCGAGCTGATGGTCAACGCCACCCGGCTCACCGGGGCCGACGGGCGCATGCTCAACGTCATCGACCCCGCCGACTTCACCGAGGCGGAGGTCGGGGGCCGCCGTCAGGTCAGGGCGTACGCCGACTTCCTCATCGAGACCATGCCGGGCTGCGCGGGCGGTTTCGTCGTCGACACCGGCGTGGAGGCGGGCGTTCGCCAGACGCGCAGCGTCGTCGGCGTCGAGACCCTGAGCAACGAGGCGGTCGTGACGGGGCGCAAGGACTCCTCGGGCATCGTCCGCAGCCCGTGGCCGATCGAGCTGCACGACGGAGACCGGCCCAAGCTGCACTGGCTGATCGACGACTACTACGAGGTCCCGTACCTCACCCTCGTGCCCGAGGCGGGGGAGAACGTCATCGTCGCGGGCCGTTGCCTGAGCGCCCAGCACGAGGCGCTCGCCTCGGCCAGGGTCACCGCCCAGTGCTTCGAGTACGGCCACGCCGCAGGGGTGGCCACCGTCCTCTCCCTCGACGAGGGCACCCCCTACCGCCGTCTTGACGGGGCCAGGGTCAGATCCGCGATGACACAGAACGGGAGCGCGCTGTGAGCCACAACGCCGACAGTAACGCCGGCAGTAACGTCGACGGTGCGGCCAACGCCGCGAACGCCGCAGATGTCGCCAGGGGGAACGGCACCGTACTCCGCAGCAACTTCACACCCGGCACCTCGCGCTGGGCCGTGCGGCGGGCGCAGTGGAGCGCCATGGGCATCAGCCTGGAGGACCAGCTGAAGCCGAAGATCGCGATTGTCAACACGTCGTCGAAGCTCTCGGTGTGCTTCATCCACCTCGACGACGTGGCCACCCGGGTCGCCGACGCGGTACGCGAGGCGGGTGGGCTGCCCTTCGAGATCCGCACCACCGCGCCGAGCGACTTCATCACCACCGCCGGCCGCAACGGCCGCTACCTCATGCCCACCCGCGACCTCGTGGTGAACGACGTGGAGGCCGCGGTCGAGGGCGCCGTGCTGGACGGCATCGTCTTCCTGTCCTCCTGTGACAAGACCACGCCGGCGCACCTGATGGCCGCCGCCAGGCTCGATCTGCCCTCCGTGGTCGTCATCGGCGGCTACCAGCGCGGCGGGACCTACGCGGGTTGCTCGGTCGACATCGACACCGTCTACGAGTCGGTGGGCGCGGTCGCCGCGGGCACCATGGGCGTCGACGAGCTGGGGGACCTGGCGGACGCGGGTATCACCGGGCCGGGTGTCTGCGCGGGGCTGGCCACCGCCAACACCATGCACTGCCTGGCCGAGGCGCTCGGCATGACCGTGCCGGGTTCGGCGCCGACCCGGGCCAACTCCGAGCGGATGCTGGCCAGGGCCGAGGAGGCCGGGCGCCGGGTGGTCGAGATGATCCACGAGGGGCTCACCGCCAGGAAGGTGCTGACGGCCGAGGCGATCGAGAACGCCGTCGAGGTCGCCCTCGCCCTGGGCGGGTCCGTCAACTGCGTCCGCCATCTGTCCGCGATCGCCGCGGAGGCCGATCTGGGTCTCGACGTCGTCGCGACGGTCGAGGCCAGGGGGCGGGACGCCGTGCAGCTGGCCGCCATCCGCCCCAACGGCACCGACCAGGTGTGGGACCTCGACGAGATCGGCGGCGTGCAGACCGTCATGCGGACGCTTCTGCCCCGCCTGCACTCCGGCGCGCGCACCGTCTCGGGCCGCACGGTCGGCGAGCTGGCCGCCGAGGCCCGCGCCGCAGACGGCAAGGTGCTGCGGGAGCTGAACGACCCGGTGAAGCCGGAACCCGGCCTGCTCATCGTCCGCGGCTCGCTGGCCCCGGATGGCGCGATCGTGAAGCTCGCGGGGGTGAGCGCGGCGACGAGCCGCAGGTTCGAGGGCCCGGCCAAGGTCTTCGCCGGCGAGGACGAGGCGATCGCGGGGCTCGGGAACGGGGCGATCGTGCCCGGACAGGTGATCGTGCTGCGCGGCATGGGCGTGCGCGGCGGCCCCGGCACGGTCTTCGCGGCCAACTTCGTCGCGGCGCTCAACGGCGCCGGCCTCAGCGGTCAGGTCGCCGTCGTCACGGACGGAGAACTCTCCGGGCTCAACTACGGTCTGGTCGTCGGCCAGGTCATGCCGGAGGCCGCCGACGGGGGACCTCTCGCCGGGCTTCTGGACGGTGACCGCGTCACGATCGACCTTGACGCCCGCACCGTGGACACCGATCCGGTACGTCAGGGAAATCCTGTTCTGTCCCACGAACCCGGGACGGAATCCGGCCTGCTCGGGCAGTACGCCGAGCTGGTCGGCCCCATCCAGGGCGGCGCCGTGACCCGGCGACCGCCCAGGTAGAACCACCCCTCATGTGATCGAAGGAACTGGCGCCATGGCGACAACCGCAATACCGCACGACAAGCAGCAGGCACGACGAGCCGGGATCGCCGCGCTCGTCGGCACGACCCTGGAGTGGTACGACTTCCTGATCTACGGGACGGCCGCCGCCCTCATCCTCAACGAGCTGTTCTTCCCGAACGGGGACCCGCTCGTCGGCACGCTGGCGGCGTTCGCCACCTACGCGGTCGGTTTCATGGCGCGGCCGATCGGCGGGATCGTGCTGGGCAACCTGGGCGACCGGGCCGGCCGCAAGAGGATGCTGATCCTCACGATCACGCTGATGGGCGTGGCGACCACGCTGATCGGCCTCCTGCCGTCGTACGACCAGGTCGGCTTCTGGGCGCCGGTCCTGCTGATCGGGCTGCGCCTGCTGCAGGGGTTCGCCGCCGGAGGGGAGTACGCGGGCGCGGTCGTGCTGTCCGTGGAACACGGTGACCAGACCCGCCGCGGCGCCGCCGGTGCCTGGGCACCCACCGGGTTCGCCGTCGCCACCCTGCTGTCGACGGGTGTCTTCCAGCTCATGCTCCTGCTGCCCGACGACGCGTTCCGCTCGTGGGGCTGGCGCGTGCCGTTCTTGCTGGGCGCACTGCTGCTGCTGGTCGGCTACCTCATCAGGCGCCGCATCGACGAGACACCCGCCTTCGAGGAGGCGGAGAGGGCCGAGGCCAGGGGAGCCGTACAGGCCACCAAGACGCCGGTGCTCGCCGTGCTGCGCAAGCACCCCCGCAGCTTCCTGGTGGTCGTCGGCGCCCGGTTCGCCGAGAACTCCTTCGCCTACCTCTTCCCCGTCTTCGGTGTCGCCTTCGCCGTCAACCAGCTCGGCATCGACCGCTCGTTCACCCTGCTGGCGGTCGTCATCGCCTCCGCGGTACAGATCGTCGCCGTCCCCCTGTGGGCGATCCTGTCAGACCGGGTCGGCCGCAGGCCCGTCTACGCGGGTGGGGCGATCGCCTCGCTGCTGTGGCTGGTGCCGTACTTCATGTTGCTGGAGACCCTGTCGCCGGTGCTGATCGTCATCGGTTTCGTGGTCGGCCTCGGCGTCTTCTACCCGGCCATGCTGGCCCCGCAGGCGGCCTACTTCGCCGAGCTCTTCGACACCAAGACCCGGCTGTCCGGCTTCGCGTTCGCCCGCGAGCTCGGTTCGGTGCTCGCCGGCGGCTTCCTGCCGCTGATCGCCACCGCGCTGCTGGCCTGGACCGGCCACTGGTGGGCCGTCGCGGTCTACCTGGCGGTGCTGACCACCATCACCCTCATCGCCCTCGCCTTCGGACCGGAGACGCGCGGCCAGGACATCGTCACGGTGTCGGCCGCCGAGAACGAGCCCGCGGGGCGGGTCACGGGCTGACCCTCCTGACCTAGCCTCGCCCCAGCGGGGCGGGAGCGCGGCGGCGGGTCTCGGGGACGATCAGCGGGGTGCCGCTCTGCGGGTCCTCGATGATCTCGCAGCGTAGCTCGAAGACCTCCCTTACCAGGTCGGCCGTGACGATCGTGGAGGGGTCGCCCTCGGCGACGATCCGGCCGTCGCGCATCACGATCAGGTGGGTGGCGTAGCGGCAGGCCTGATTCAGGTCGTGCAGCACGGCGACCAGGGTCCTGCCCTGCTCGTGCAGGTCGGCGCAGAGGTCGAGCACCTCGATCTGGTGGGCGATGTCCAGGAAGGTGGTCGGCTCGTCGAGCAGCAGGATCGGGGTCTCCTGGGCCAGCGCCATGGCCAGCCAGACGCGCTGGCGCTGGCCGCCGGAGAGCTCGTCCACGCAGCGGTCGGCCAGCTCGGTCACGTCCGTCGACTCCATGGCCGCCGCCACCGCGGCCTCGTCCTCGCGGGACCACTGGCGCATCATCCGCTGGTGCGGGTAGCGGCCCCGGCCCACCAGGTCGGCGACCGTGATGCCGTCGGGCACGATCGAGCTCTGCGGCAGCAGGCCCAGCCTGCGCGCCACCTCCTTGGACGGCAGCGAGGTGATCACGGATCCGTCCAGGTGGACCGCCCCCGCGCGGGGCTTGAGCATCCGGGCCAGGGCGCGCAGCATCGTGGACTTGCCGCACGCGTTGGGGCCGATGATCACGGTGAACGACCCGTCGGGGATCGTGACGTCCAGGTCCCTGGCCACCACGCGCTTGTCGTAGGAGAGGGTCAGGCCGGTGCCGTACAGTCTCAACGTCGTTCCCTCCGCAGGAGAAACACCAGGTATACGCCGCCGATCGCGGCGGTCATGATTCCCACCGGCAGCTGGACCGGCGCGAAGAGGCGCTGCGCGGCCAGGTCGGCGCAGACCAGCAGGGTGGCGCCGGTCAGCGCCGAGGTGACCAGGGTGACGCCGGGGGAACGACTGATCCGCCGGGCCAGCTGGGGAGCGGCCATCGCCACGAAGATCACGGGTCCGGTGGCGGCGGTGGCGACACCGCACAGCAGCACGCCGACGGCGATGCCGACCAGGATCGCCAGCCCGGCCAGCAGTCCGGCCGCCAGCACGGGCGCACGCCATTTCACTCGGTGGCGTGCCGTCCGGTTTTCCGGCCGTCTGGGACCACGCTGTCTCGGACCCGGTCGTCCTGGACCCGGCTGTGGTCACACCGGCCCTGCTCACCGAGCTCCCTCCCTGTCGACATAGTTAAGGTAAGGCTAATCTAATGAAGAAGTCATTTAGGTAAGCCTATCCTTCAGAGAAGGAAATATCTCGACCTGTCCCCCGGGAGATTCCTAGCCGCCAACCACGCATCCCGTCGCGCCTTCGACACCGGCACCAAGAACAAGACCTCCCTGCAGCGCCTCGTCTACGGCGACCTGAAGGCCGTGATCGCGGGCCCGGGAGACGTGGGCCTGGAAGACATCGGCCCGGGAGGCGCCGACCCGCGCGTTCGGTCGCACCGGACGGCCGGGGCGACGGCGTTCGGCTCGGCCGGGCGGCGGGCGGACCAGGCCTGTGGGACGGATCAGGCGTAGGCGCCGCGGACCTCGATGATGTCGGCCAGCGGGAACTCCAGATAGTCGCCCGCCTCCTCGCACCACGCGTCGAGCACGCCGCTGCGCAGCTCGCCGTGGCTGATGGTGGCGGTCAGGCCGTCGGTCAGTGTGATCGCCGCCCGCACGCCTCGATCGACGACGAAGCCGAGCAGTGACTGCTGGGCGGTCGGCAGGCGGGAGGCCATGCGGCCGATGACCGCCCACGTCCTGCCGCCGGACTGGGTGGCCTGGCCCTCGGCGACGAGCAGGCGCTGGGCGTGCTCGCGGGGGTCCGGCGGTGGCTCCACCAGTGGGTACGGGGGCTGTTCGAACTCGGCCACCCTGCCCCCGGGCAGCAGGATCAGCCGCCCGTTCCGCGGTTCCTCGACCCGGGCCCTGCGGATGGTGATCTCCCCGGTGTCCTCGATGGGCACCGGCGCGTAGCCGTTCTCCCGCAGCGCCGCCAGGGTCCTGTCGGCGGGCATCGCGCTGGCCAGCACGGTCGGGGCGAGCAGCCGCAGGCCCAGCCTGCCCAGCCGCCGGTGCCCGGCGATCTCGGCCAGCAGCACCGGGTCGGAGGCCTGCACGATGCAGGCGACGGTGGTCACCGTGATCTCGCCGTGCCGCCTGGCCACGTCGTGAATCAGGTACTCGAGGGGCTGCGGCACCCTGCCCACCTCAGCGAGGTCCGTCAGCAGACCCTCGGCGGTGTAGCCGGCGTCCATGGCCCGGCGCACGCTGGCCGGGGTGAACCGCCAGACCGAGGCCGCGCCGCGCGACTCGCGCTCGGCGGCCCGGTCGAGCAGCTCGGCGAGCTCGCCGGCGGGCGGGCCGGTCACCACCGCGGTGAGATCGGCGCCGAAGAGCGCGCTCCGCCGCACGCTGGCCAGCGCCCTGGTGGAGCACTCGACCAGCACGGGGTCGTTCTCCACCAGGGGCGCGGAGTCGTCGATCTCGTCGCCGGGGAAGGCGTCCAGCCCGGCCATCGCGCGGCCGAGGTCGGTGATCGTGTCGAGGGCGACCAGCCCGAGCATCCGGGCCTCCTCCAGCACGGCGGGGGCGCACTCGGCCAGCAGCGACCGGTCCAGCAGCGGGGCGTGCCAGTACGCGGACTCGACCAGCCCGGCCAGGTCGACGCACGCGGTGCTGGCGGGCAGGCGGGCCAGCACGCCGAGCACCGCCCGCCGGGCGCGGGCGACCATGGCCCCGGCGGGATCGTCACCGAGCACCGTGCCGTACTTGCCGTCGACCTTCCGGAGCGACGAGCGCTCCATCCGCCACCACGCCGACAGCAGCACTCGGAGCCTGGCGGCCGCGTCGTCCAGCCGCCAGCGGTCGAACTTCTCGGTGGGCACCAGCCCGCCGGCGGAGTCGTCCCAGGCCAGCAGCCGGGCCACCGCGCAGACCTCCAGCAGCAGCCGGGTCTCGTCCTCGTCGCAGCCGGTGTCCTTGGCCACCCGCCGGACCTCGCGCACACCCACCCCGCCCGCCTTGAGCAGCGGCAGCGGGAACTTCGCGGTGTTCTCCAGCATGGCGGCGCAGCGCTCCACCACGTGTGGTGCGGCCAGGGTCATCAGGTGGTCGACGGCCTCGGGGTCGACGGGGAGCGTGGCGAGGTCGGGCGGGACGGGGGTGAAGGGCGGGTGGTAGTCGGGGCCGCGCAGCGCGAGCGCCACCTCACGGGGCATCTCGGCCACATTCCAGCTGGGGCGGAAGAGCAGCCCGTGATCGGCGGCCCACTTCTCGGGAGACCCCGGCACCACGAACTCGCCGCCGTCCACGTCGCGGACAGGACCGTCCCAGGCGAACTCCTCAAGCAGCCGCCCCGCACCCTCGGGAGCCTTCTCCAGCAGCGCGGTCACCCGGTGGGGGTCGGAGAGGATCTCGGTGACCCTGGCGACCGTACGCCGCTTCGGGCCGTGCGGCAGGCCCAGGGTCCTGGCCAGCGCGCGCAGCGCGTCGGCGCTGACCGTCCAGGAGTTCAGGTAGTTGGGGAGCGGTTCACCGAGCCCGCAGGGGGCGGTCCACCACCGGGCGAGCCCCTCGGCCACCCGGATGCGGCCCTCACTGTCCGGCCACGCCAGGGCGTGGTCGAACAGCAGGTCGAGCCAGGGCGCCACCTCGGCCTCGGGCACGCCCAAGAACCGGGCCACCGTCTCCGGCCCGGCCTGCTCGCCGAGGGTCAGTGCGGCCTGCGCCACCTCCAGGGAGGGCAGCGGCAGGCCGCGCATGACCTCCATCACCGCGAACCCGTTGCCCAGTCGCTGCGCCAGGGTGTCCAGGCGGCGCGGCCACGGCGGGGCGATGGCGTCCGGCCGGTTGGCCAGAACTCGGGCGAGCCGTTCTTCGTCGAGGGTTTTCAACCAGCCGAGCAGGTGATCGTCCATCTCGCAGCTCTCTCAGGAATCTCGCGCGGGGACTCTCCGTGAGCCATAAACATCCACGGTAATGCAGAGGGCATCTCTGACGGCATCTACCGCGCAGAATGCGACGCGTTATATGAGGTCTCCATCCGGTTCTAACCGGTCCCGGGGCCACCGGGAGGGAGGAGCGGCGGCCCCGGGACCGATTGGCGCCCTTAAGGGGAAGAGGCGGCGCCGTCCGGAAGAGGTCGGTGGAGGTGGTGAAGGAGCGGGGCGGGGAACGGCACGCGGCGGGCGTTCGTGGGTCTACGGGCGGTCGAGGGGGGCGGGATCCTCACGAAGGCCGGTCCGCAGGACGGCCCAGACAATCTTGCCGTACGGGGCCAGCGGTGCCCAGCCCCAGCGAAGGCTCAGTGACTCGACGATGTGCAGTCCGAGGCCGCCGATGTCGAGTGGCGAAGGATCGCGGAGCGCGGGGAAGCCGGCTCCCGGGTCGTTGAGCGTGCAGGTGACCAGATTGCCCCGCCGGATCAGGGAGAGCCGGATCGGCTCCCTGGCGCGCGACTCGGCGAGCCGGAGGCCGTGTCTGAGGGCGTTGGTCGCCAGTTCCGAGACGACCAGCTCCATGTTCTCGCCCAGCTCGCCGAGGTTCCAGCCGGTGAGGGTGCCCGTCGCGAAGCTGCGGGCGGAGTGGACGGACTCGGCGTGTGGCGGGAGCACGAAGGTGGCGCTGGCCATGACTGCCGGGGATCCGAGGAGAAGATCGCGCGCGGAGTCGGGCCACCAGCCTGCGGGGGGCCACCAGTCGAGGGCCGTCCATGACGTTGACGCTCGGGGGGGCGCGGTTTGGGCGGACTGCACAGCCGCAATCATGGTGCAAACTCCCGTGCAGGTGCAAGAGCGAATGCACGTGCATAAGGTGTGTGCAACCGCTACCGTTACCGGTGATTGGGTAATTTCGTACGAAAGGGGATCTTGATCGTGGCCAGGGATTCTTCGGCCGCGAAGTGACAGACTGTCGATCAGGAAAGCGAGCGAGGAGCATCACGTGTCCATGGATCCGCCCGGTACCGGTTCCACTGTCCGGCGCATCATGCTCGGCGCGAGTCTGCGCCGGCTGCGTGAGGAGAAGGGGCTCGCCCGTGAGGTAGCGGGATTCCACATCCGTGCCTCAGAGTCCAAGATCAGCCGCATGGAACTCGGCCGCGTCGGCTTCAAGACGCGTGACGTGGAAGACCTGCTCACCCTGTACGGCGTGCTCGACGACGCAGAACGGCGCGGCCTGCTGGAGATGGTCCGCGAGGCGAACACCCCCGGCTGGTGGCACAAGTACGGCGACCTGTTGCCGAACTGGTTCACCACCTACGTGGGGCTGGAGGAGGCGACGAACATGATCCGCACCTACGAGGTGCAGTTCATTCCCGGCCTGCTGCAGACATCCGCCTACGCGCGCACCGTGATCCGGTTGGGCTACCCGGACGTGCCGGAGGCGGAGATCGAGCGTCGTGTGCATATGCGCATGCAGCGGCAGGATCGCTTAACGAAGAAGGACGGCCCCCGGTTGTGGGCGGTCATCGACGAGGCGGCCCTGAGGCGTCCCATCGGAGGTAAGGAGACGATGCGTGAGCAGATCCAGCACCTGCTGGAAGTGGCCACGCTTCCCAACATCACCCTCCAGGTGATGCCCTTCCGATTCGGCATGCACGCGGCCGAGGGTGGTGCGTTCAGCATCTTGCGGTTTCCCGAGTCCGACCTGTCGGACGTCGTCTATGTCGAGCAGCTCTGGGGTGCCCTCTACCTGGACAAACGTGAGGACATCGATCCATACCTCACGGCCATGGAGCAGTTGTGCGTGGAAAGCACCACGCCCGGGGGCACCGCCGAGATCCTCGGCGACCTTCTCAGAGAGATGTAAATGGAGCAGACCTACAACGGCATGCCGGCCACTGACCTTGCCGGGGCCAGCTGGCGCAAGAGCCGCTACAGCAACTCGACGGGTAACTGCGTCGAGCTTGCCGAACTTTCGGATGGCAGCATCGCGGTCCGGAACTCGCGTTTTCCAGAGGGGCCTGCCCTGATCTACACCAGGGATGAGATCCGTGCCCTGGTGCTCGGGGTGAAGGATGGGGAGTTCGACGGTTTAACGGTGTAACACCGTTTTTACCTCAGGGCCGCCGGGTTAACCGGGCCGCGCCGGTCGTGTAACCGGGGGAGTGGAACGGCACGGAAGAGTTTGAGATCACAGCGATTGGGGGCTCAAGCCGTGCTCGACCAGATGACCTTGTACCCGGTGGCCGACGACGTGCTGTTCGCGCCAGGCGGGCGCGTCGTGATCCGCACTTACGGCGTCGCCTCGGCGGCAACGGGGGAGGGTGCGCCCACTCCGGTGTCCTACCGCACATGGGTCACCGGAGTGCGCGACCAGCCACGTTACTGGCGCTGGGGCCACTTCGAGGACGCCTGCCACGGTCACCGCCGGGTCCTCGAATGGCTGACGGGGCGCGGTCCGCAGCCCGCCGCGGCGGCCGCCTGAACGAGATCTCCACGTTGTACGGAGTGATCCTTCTCAACTAGTGTTCAACCAAGCATTAGCTTGGGTTGAGGAGGCGCTTACCGTGCGGCGAGGCATCTACCTGATCGAAGAGGTCGACTTCCGGCCGATGAACTCCCGCAGGCCGCTGGAGTACCTCACCTGGCTCACCCGCTACAAGAAGGAAGACGAGGCCCTCGACACCCCGGAACTGACCCGGGGACTGTCGATCAGATCCAGGGACATCGAC
Organism: Streptosporangium sp. NPDC006013; assembly: GCF_040614275.1. NCBI lineage: Bacteria > Bacillati > Actinomycetota > Actinomycetes > Streptosporangiales > Streptosporangiaceae > Streptosporangium > Streptosporangium sp. NPDC006013. The sequence goes on along the minus strand of NZ_JBEXUE010000064.1, from coordinate 8,891 downwards.
CTGGTGGGCGCCTTCTACGCCGTCGGCATCACCGGCCACCCCCAGTTCAAGGCGGTCACGCTCTGGGACTGCCACGGCGGCTGGGACGGCGGCTGGCGGCAGATGATGAACATCTACGACGGCGTCGACGGCAGGCTTTTCCTCTCCGACATCGACGACCTTCGTTTTTCCGCCTTCTCCCGGCCACTGGGCGCCGTGCGCGGCAGCCCGGCCCTCGCCGACATCACCGCCGAGGGCTACGCGGCCCCGTTCTACCTGTTCGAGAGCGCCCAGGTGCGACCCGGGGCCGCGCTGGACTACCTCGACGCCGTCCGCGAGGAGCGCGCGCCCGTCCTCGCCGACCACGGCCACCGCCCGATCGGTCTGTACGAGGTCCTGTTCTGCGACACCGAGGTCGTCACCGTCTGGGGCATGACGCTGGACGACCACCTGGCGCTCCAGCGGTCCAGGGACGCGGCGCTCGGCCTGGACGACGAGGTGGAGCCGGACGGCCGGCTGCTCGACTGGAGCAGGCGGGCCAGGGAGTTCCTGGCGGGCCCGTGGCGGGAGACCCTGCTGGCGCCCTTCCCCGGCTCCCGCCTTGCCCCGATCCGGGCCGATCTCCGGTGAGGAGGAGGGGCTGTCGCGGCGGAAAGGGGGATCCGGGGGAGGGCTCCGATCGCGGGTCAGGAGTCAGACGGGCGCGTTCCAGGTGAGGACGACCGGCTCGTCGCGCTCGAAGCCGAGCCGGGAGTAGGTGCCGGTGTCCAGGCGGAACAGGCGGCCGTCGGTCGGTGGCAGGCCGAGCCAGCGGGCGCACAGCACCCGCAGGTAGTGTCCGTGGGCGACCAGGACCACGTCGCCGTCCGCGGCCAGGGCTCGGGCGATCACCCGGTCGGCGCGGGCGCCGACCTGCTCCGCGCTCTCGCCGGGGTGCTCGGCGTCGCCGGGGACGACGCCGTCGCGCCACAGGTACCAGCCGGGGCGCCTCTCGCGGATCTCCAGGGTGGTGATGCCCTCGTAGCCGCCGTAGTCCCATTCCCACAGGTCGGGATCTGTCTCGTAGTCCTTGATTCCGGCGAGCTCGGCGGTGTCCCTCGCGCGCCGGGCCGGACTGACCAGGACGAGGCCGAACGTCCGGTCCGAGATCAGCGGGGCCAGTGCCCGTGCCTGATCCTCGCCTCCGGCGGTCAGCCGTAGATCGGTGCGCCCGGTGTGCCGGCCGTCCCGGCTCCATTCGGTCTCGCCGTGCCGCAGCAGAATCATCTGGTCCATGATGCCCAATCATGCCGCCGGCGGTCCGTCGCGCACGCCCCGGGGCCCCGGGACCCCGAAGCGTCGCGGGTCAGCGCCCCGCGAGCTCCTCGGCGACCGGGATGAAGGCGTCCAGGTCACGCTCGTGGTGGAGTACGAAATAGGACAGGTCGTGGGTGTCGCGCCAGTGGCGGAGCTTGTCGACGATGTCCTGGCGGGTGCCGAGCAGCACCTGCGGAGTCTCGTCCTGCCGGGAGGAGTCGGCGGCGCTCCACGGCTCGTCCCGCTTGCGGACGCCGAGCTGCTGCACGCTGGTGCCGAGCTCGACCCGGTGGTAGCGGCCGGCCGCGGCCCGCCGTACCAGGTCGATCTTGGCGAGGAAGGCGTCCAGGCCGCCGTCCGCGCCGTCGGGGCCGGTGCCGTCGGCGCGTACCCGCATGCCGAGGTTGATCACGTCGGCCTCGCGGGCGGCCAGCCCGAGCATGCGCGGGCCGCCGCCGCCGAGCAGCAGCCGAGGGTGCGGGCGGCTCAGGGGCTTGGGGGTCTGGTCCAGGGCGGTGATCCGGTAGTGCCTGCCGTGGAAGGTGAAGGGGCCGTCCGCCCACAGGCCCTTGAGCACGGTGATCGCCTCGGCCAGCCGGTCCACCCTGACCCCCGGCGGCTCGAACGCCAGCCCGGCACCGGCGTAGTCGGCGGCCATCCAGCCGGTGCCGAGGCCCAGCTCCAGGCGGCCCTCGGAGAGCAGGTCGACGGTGGCGGCCTCCTTGGCGAGTACCGCGGGGTGGCGGAAGTCGTTGGCGAACACCAGCGTGCCGACCCGCAGGCGGCTGGTGGCGCACGCCGCCGCGGTCATCGCCGCGACCGGCGCGAAGCGGGGACCGACCAGATGGTCGGGGACGAGCAGCACGTCGAAGCCCGAGCCCTCCAGGCGGCGTGCCGCCTCGGCCCAGGCCCTGGCCGAGCCGGCCTCGCGGATCACGGCGGCGAACCGGAACGGGCGATCCATCGGCATCCCCTCTACTCTACCAAGCGCTTGCTAAGCATAGATGCGCCGTCCGGGCACGGAAAGGCGACTGTTATTACCAAGCGCTTGCTTTAGCGGGTGTGAGGTTCGACACTGAGCCAATGGCTGACGACAACCTGGTCCGCGAGGTGACCGACGACGAGGTCGCCTTCTTTGCGGACAACGGCTGGGTAAGGCTGCCACGCCTGGTCGAAGGCGGCTACGTGGCCCTGCTCCGCAACCGTGCCCGGGAACACCTCGCCGAGCGCTCGCGGGCGGTCACCTCCAAGGTCGACCAGGCGTTCGGCCAGTCCAGGGACATCGCCGAGACAGACGAGCACTTCCGGGACCTGGCCTTCGCCCCGGCTCTCGGCCGCGGCGCCACCCGGCTGCTGCACGGGGTGGCCGGGGTACGGATCCAGGTGACCAACCTGCTGATCAAGGAGCCGGACGGCGGGCACGGCGCCACCGAGTTCCACCAGGACTTCCCGTGGATGCCGATGGACCGCTCGGCCATGCTCACCGTCTGGCTGGCCCTGGTGGACGTGCCCGCGGACATGGGCTCGCTCCGGTTCCTGTGCGGTTCCCACCGCCACGGCCTGCTGGGCCGCTCCTTCGCCAGGGACGGTGACGACCAGCTCAGCCAGCACCCGTGGCTGAAGGAGCTGGAGATCTCACCGCCGCTGGATCTCGCGGCCGGGGACGCGACGGTGCACCACGCGCTGACCGTCCACGGGGCGGCCGCCAACCGCAGGGACAGCGCCAGGCTGTCGTTCACGGTCACCTACTTCGACGCGGACGCGCTCTACACCGGGACGCCGTACAGGCAGACGGACGGTCTGGGACTGACGGTCAACCAGCCGTTCGAACACCCGAGGTTCCCCGTCGTCGCGCACGCGTGACGGGTCGGCGACGAGCGAGGAGTGGTGACCGGACATGAGTGACAACCCCGCCCCGAGCATCGAGACGATCACCGGCCCCATCGGGGACCCGGGCGCGACGCTCATGCACGAGCACATCTTCGGGCTCAGCCCGGAGATCCTGTGGAACTGGCCGGACATCCCCGAGGGCTGGGACCTCGAAACCCGCGCCCGCGAGGCGGCGGCCAAGCTGAACGACCTGAAACGGCACGGCATCGACACGGTGGTCGACCTGACCGTGGTCGGCCTGGGCCGCTACGTGCCCGCGGTGCAACGGGTGGCCGAGCTGACCGAGGTCAACATCGTGGTCGCCACCGGCCTCTACACCTACGACGCGCTCCCGCCCTACTTCGGCAACCGCGGGCCGGGCTCGCTGTTCGGCGGCGCCGACCGGCTGGCCGAGTTCTTCGTCAGGGACATCACCGAGGGGATCGGCCGTACCGGTGTGAAGGCCGGCATCCTCAAGTGCGCCACCGACCACCTCGGCATGACCGCCAACTGTGAGCGGGTCTTCCGCGCGGTCGCCGAGGCGCACCTGGAGACCGGGGTGCCGATCTCCACCCACTCGCACAGCGCCTCGGGCGGCGGCCTGGAGCAGCAGAAGCTGCTGGCACGGCTGGGCGTGGACCTCTCCAGGGTCGTCATCGGGCATGCCGGAGACGCAACAGACGTCACCTACCTGGAAGAACTCATCGCGAACGGCTCCTACCTGGGCATGGACAGGTTCGGTATCGAGACGATCAGCTCGTTCGAGAACCGGGTGGCGATCGTCGCCGAACTCGCCGCGCGCGGCCACGCGGACCGGATGGTCCTGTCCCACGACTCCTACTGCTTCAACGACCGCTTCGACGCCGACGTCGTACGGCAACGACACCCCAACTACCACCTGCTCCACATCTCCAGGGACGTACTGCCCGAGCTCCGCAGGCGAGGCGTCACCTCCGAGCAGATCGACCTGATGCTCATCGCCAACCCCCGCCAGATCCTCGCCCGGCGCGAGCCGTACCGAGAGGCAGGTCATGATTACCGCTGAGGACTTCGACGTCACCGCGGCCTGGCACGTCGCCGCGCCCTACGACTTCCTGCGCAGGCTCCGCGACGAGCGTCCGGTGTTCTACAGCGAGCACCTGGGCGCCTACGTCATCAGCCGGCACGAGGACGTGCGCGCCGCCTACGGCGACCCCAGGCGCTTCTCCTCCGAGGGCTCGCTGACGATCTCCCGCAGCCTCGCCGACGAGACCAGGCGGGTGCTGGGCGAGCACGGCTCGTTCCTGTCCAGCTTCGTGGCCAACGTCGACCCGCCCACCCACACCCGGCTGCGCCGCTCGGTCTCGCGCGCCTTCACCCCACGCGCCGTCGCCGCGATGGAACAGCGCTTCCGCGACCTGAACGAGGAGGTGCTCGACCGGGTGATCCCGAGTGGCGGGGGAGACCTGGTCGCGGAGATCGCGCACGTGCCCTCGGTCAAGCTCACCGCCCGCTTCATCGGCGTCCCCGAGGAGGACGAGGCCTTCGTCAAGGAGCACGTGAAGGACTGGTTCCAGCTCTTCCTGTCACCGCAGCCGCCCGAGCGCCAGCTGGTGCTGGCCGAGAGCTTCCTGACCTACCTCGACTACGTCGACAAGCTGGTCGCCTCCCGCGCCGCCGAGCCGCGCGACGACTTCGTCTCGCTGATGACCTCGCTGATCGGCACCGAGCTGTCGCACCGCGAGGTCGTCGAGCTGATCTCCACGATCCTGCTCGGCGGCAACGACACCGTGCCCAACCAGCTCGGCAACAGCGTGTTCAGGCTGCTGCGCGAGGAGATCTGGCCGGTGCCGCCCGAACTGGTGCAGAACGCGGTGGAGGAGTGCATGCGCATCGACGGCGCCAGCCTCGGCTCCTTCAGGTACGCCGCCGTCGATGTGGAGATGCACGGCGTGACCATCCCGAAGGGCTCGCTCTGCCTGCTCTCCACCGACTCCGCGGCCCACGACGAGCGCGTCTTCGACGAGCCGGACGAGTTCCGGATCGACCGCGGCAACGCCGACGCGCACATGACGCTCGGCTACGGCATCCATTTCTGCGTGGGGGCCGCGCTCGGCCGCCTGCAGCTCCGTACCGCGCTGAAGGTGCTGGGCCGCCGCCTCCCGGGGCTCCGCCTGGCATCCGGCGGACCGCCCGTCACCTACCGCACGTCGCTGGTCGGACGGGGCCTGACCGCGCTGAACGTGGAATGGTGACGCGCTTCGACGGCCGGGTGGCACTGGTCACCGGCGCCGCCTCGGGAATCGGCGCGGCGACCGCGCGCCGGCTGGCCGCCGAGGGCGCCTGCGTCGGGGTGGCCGACCTGTGGGCCGCGGGCGCGCGCTCGGTGGCCTCGGGAATCAGGGCCCGCGGCGGTACGGCGTGCGCGCTCCACTGCGACGTGTCGAACGAGGAGGAGGTGAAGGCGGCCGTGGCGCAGCTGATCGGCTCGTTCGGCGGGCTGGACGTGCTGCACTCCAACGCCGCCTGTCTGGACCGCGACGTCTACGGCCGCGACCAGGACCTGCTCGACCTGGACGTCGAGGTCTGGGACCGCACCATGGCCGTCAACCTGCGAGGGGCGATGCTCATGGTCAAGCACGCGGTCCCCGCGATGCGCGACGGCGGCGCGATCGTGCTGACCTCGTCGGTGTCCGGGCTGGTGGGCGACGCCGACCACGCGGCCTACGGGGCGTCCAAGGCGGCCCTGACCGGATTCACCCGCTACGTCGCCACCATGTACGGCTCGCGCGGCATCCGCTGCAACGCGGTCGCCCCCGGCCTCGTCATGACCGACGCGGCGCGCGCGGCGATGTCCCCGCGGCGGCTGGCGGAGAAGGCGGCCGAACGCCTGCTGCCCTGGGCGGCGGAGCCGGACGACGTGGCGGCGCTGGTCGCGTTCCTCGCCTCGGACGAGGCGCGGTGCGTGACCGGCCAGACGATCGTGGTCGACAGCGGGACGACGGCGCACCGTCCGGAGCACGCGATCAGGGCCTGGGAGCGTGCGAAACTGGATCCGTGACGTTATCTGTGGGTCTGGTAGGTGCCGGACCGTGGGCCGAGATGGTGCACGCGCCGATGCTGGCGGCTGGTCCGAACACACGTCTGGCGGGGGTATGGGCCCGTCGCCCCGAGGCCGCGGCCAGGTTCGGTGCTCCGGTCTTCGAGCGGATCGAGGAGCTCTTCGACAACTGCGAGGCGGTCGCGTTCTCGGTGCCGCCCGCCGTCCAGGCGGAGCTCGGCGTGCTCGCCGCCAAGGCGGGCAAGGCACTGCTGCTGGAGAAACCGCTCGCCGCCGATCTGGACGGCGCACGGCGGCTGGCCGAGGCGGTCGCCGAGGCGGGCGTGGCCTCGCAGATGGTCCTCACCTGGCGTTACTCGCCCGCCACCCGGGCCTTCCTGGCCAGGGTCTCGGCCATCGAGCCGTTCGGCGGCCGGGCGGCCAACATCTCGGGGGCGATGCTCGGCGGGGCCTTCGCCACCTCCTGGCGACTGGAGCGCGGCGCGATCCTCGACGTCGGCCCGCACATGATCGACATGTTGGACGCCGCGCTCGGCAGGGTCGTCGGGGTCCGCGCCCACGGCAACCCGCTGGGCTGGGTCGGCCTGCTGCTGGAGCACGAGACCGGCGCGGTCAGCGAGGCGTCGCTGTGCATGAGCGTGCCGGGTGAGAGCCCGCCCTCCGACGTCGAGATCTACGGCCGCCTCGGCCGGGAGACCATGGACGACACCCGGCTGGGCTCCGACGTCTTCTCCCTCATGCTCATGGAGTTCGAGCGGACCGTGCGGCGCGGTGGCGGCCACCCCCTGGACGCCGCGCACGGCCTGCGCCTGCAGGAGATCATCGCCACCGCCGAGGAGCAACTCGGCTGAGAGGCGCCCCTGCTGAACGACGGCCCGCCGGACGAGCGGCTCCGTACGCGCGCGGCAGGCCAGCGGGACGGCGCGCCTGGAGGGGCGGAGAGCGGCTCTTTCAAAGAGCGGGCCGGAGGCTTGGCGGACGGTCCCTCCGGAGCGCAGCCTGCCGGCGGGCGGCGCGTCGGTGGTGATGTGCCTGGAGGGCGGGCCCGGAGGTTCGGCGGGCGGTCCCTCCGGGGCGCGGCCTATCCGGGGAGCCACAGAGCGGTCCGTCCGGAACCTCGGCATAGAGGCTGTTCGGGGGAGTTGATAGCGTTCGTCCAACGCGTGGTGTGAGCGAAGTCCGGTGCGAGTCCGGCGCTGTCCCGCAACTGTCATGGCCCCTCGTGGGTCGAGCCAGGTCGCCTCCGCCGCGTCGTCGACGCCGACCCTCGTGGAAAAGGGTGACCCGTCCTTGCCTGGGTCCCTCGGTTCCGGTAACTGAAAGGACCTCCCTTGAGGCCCGTACGCAGCGCCCTCGTCGGCGCCCTGCTCGCCGCACTGACCCTCGCCGGATGCGGCCAGACCTCCCCCGCGACCTCGCCTTCCACCGCCTCCGCAAGTGCCGCCGCGACTCCCTCGGCGGCGGGTTTCCCGGTCACCGTCGAGGCGGGCAACGGCTCCGTCACCATCGAGAGCAGGCCCGAGCGGATCGTCTCGCTCTCGCCCGCCGCCACCGAGAGCCTGTTCGCGATCGGCGCGGGATCACAGGTCGTCGCGGTGGACGACCAGTCCAACCACCCCGCGGAAGCGCCGAAGAGCGAGCTGTCCGGTTTCAAGCCGAACGTTGAGGCGATCATCGCCCAGAAGCCGGACCTGGTCGTGCTCTCCGATGACATCGACGGCATCGTGGCCGCGCTGGGCAAGGTCGGCGTACCGGTGCTGCTGGAGCCCGCCGCCACCAAACTCGACGAGACCTACGACCAGATCACCGACCTCGGTGCCGCCACCGGCAACGGCGAGCGGGCCACCGAACTCGCCGCGCAGATGAAGAAGCAGATCGACGAGCTCGCCGCCGCCGCACCGAAGGACACGAAGCTCACCTACTACCACGAGCTGGACGTCACCCCCTACGCGGCGACCTCCGCCACCTTCATCGGCCAGATCTACGGGCTGTTCGGCCTGACCAACATCGCCGACAAGGCCCCCGACGCGGCGGGTGGCTACCCCAAGCTCTCCGCCGAGTTCGTCGCGCAGGCCGACCCCGACCTCGTCTTCCTGGCCGACACCAAGTGCTGCGGCCAGTCGAAGGACACCCTCGCCAAGCGTCCGGGCTGGTCCAAGCTGTCGGCCATCAAGAACGACCAGGTCATCCTCCTCGACGACGACATCGCCTCCCGCTGGGGGCCGCGCGTCGTGGACCTCGCCAAGCAGGTCGGCGAGGCCGTGCAGAAGGCCGCGGCCAGCTAGTTGACAGATCTCCCCCGCTCCTTGGGCGTCCCCGGCGGCGGCACGGACGGGCCGCCCCGCGACTCCGGCGCCCCGAAGGCGGGCAACGCCACCTCGGCACCGTCCCGTACCCGGCCGGAACCGTCTCCTCCTGACACGGCCACGCCCGCCGCCGGTACGTCGGGGCTGCCCCGCCTGGGCACCGACATGCCGGAACCGTCTCCTGCCGGTGCCGTGCGGGAGCCGTTCCCCTCCGGTACCGGTACCTCGGGGCCGTTCCGCCCGGGTGCCGGGAAGGAGCCGTTCCCGCCCGGCACCGGTGCGGCTCGGAAGGCCGGTGTCGCGGGCGGGCAGGCGGCCCGGCTCAGCCCGGCGGTGACGGCACGTCCTCGGGGACGTCGTAGCTGAGGTGGTGGCAGACCATCGTCATGTCCAGCAACTCG
>NZ_JBEXUE010000063.1:0-31297 GCF_040614275.1 Streptosporangium sp. NPDC006013 | reverse complement strand
CTCACCCGATCATCATCCTGGCCACATCTCCCCGAACTGGCCACCTACTTGGCCACATCGCCGCGGAATCGGCCAGATCAACGGCGACCTGACATGAAAGGAATCGGGAAGGCAACTGCCGTACACACTCTGAACTGGAGTTACTCTAAGTCTAGACAGACTAGACAGGGTGATGTCCATGAGTGGGTGGCAGGTCCAGGAGGCGAAACAGCGCTTCAGTGAGGTCGTTCGGCGTGCGGTGAGCGAGGGTCCTCAGGTGGTCACCCGGCACGGAGAGGAGGTGGCCGTCGTCATCGACATCGCCGAATACCGCCGACTCAAAGGCGACGCTCCGGACTTCGGGCGGTTCCTGCTCGCCGACCCTGACTGGGACGACGACGTGGAGTTCCCGCGGAACCAGGACCTTCCCCGGGAAGTCGATTTCGACTGATGGGCATCGGCTACCTGCTCGACACGAACGTGGTCTCCGAAGCACGCAAGCGGAACGGCAGCCCTCAGGTCAAGGACTGGATCGCCGCGGCGCACGGACCCACCCTCTACATCAGCAGCCTGACGGTCGGGGAGATCCGCTGCGAAGTCGAGCTCCGCAGACGCCGGGACCCCGACCAGGCAACGGTGCTGGAACGCTGGCTGCACGGCCTCCAGCGGCAGTTCGATGATCGCATCGTCCCCGTCACCGTGGAGGCCGCCGAGGAGTGGGGACGCCTGAACGCCATCCGCCCGCTCCCCACGACGGACGGCCTGATCGCCGCGACGGCCCGGGTGAACGGCTGGACCCTGGTCAGCCGGAACATCAAGGACTTCGCCGGCACGGGAGTGTCCGTCGTCAACCCGTTCGACGTGCTGATCTGAGTCCTGCCGGCCTGGACGCCGATGGCGGAGACTACCCCGCCACCTGGAACCAGACCGACCTGCCCGCTCCGTCGTGGTGGAAGCCCCACTCGGCGGCGAGCAGGTCGACCAGCCACAGCCCCCGCCCGCCGTCGTCGTCGGTCTCCGGTACGCGTACGGCGGGTGCGCTCGTGACGGAGCCGTCGTCGGTGACCTCCACGTGGACCATCGTGGTGGTACGGGCCAGGTAGACGGTCAGGCGCCCGTCCGTGGTACGCCCGGAGTCGGAGTGGGCCACCGCGTTGGCGGCCAGCTCGCTCAGCAGGAGCAGCACGTCGTCGAGCAGCGGGGCCGCGACGCGTCCGGCCAGCAGGTCCCGTGCCCAGGCCCGCACCTCCGGCACGGAGGCCACCTGGCCGGGAAAGACCTGCCGCCACGCGCTGTACGGCCCACCCGCCCACGGCATCGCGGGAAGTTTGTCTTCTTCCCCGAGCATCGTCGAAGTCCCGTCACCGCGATGTCCGAGGTGGCTGCCTTCTTCCCCCGGCGTTTTCGGAGCTCCGTTGCCGTGGTGTCCGGGGCGGCTGCCTTCTTCCCCTGGCTTTTTCGGAACTCTGTCACCGTGGCGTTCGGGGCGGTCTTCCTCTTTCCCCGGCGTTTTCGAGGCTCCGTTGCCAGGGTGTCCGAGGCAGCCGTCCTCTTTCTCTGTTGCCTCCCGCTCGGATCTCATGTGGTCACCGCTGACATGATCATGTCGGCCGCGTTGTCGGCCTCCGCCCAGACCCATTCCCCGCGCTGCCAGAGCCGCGCCCACCAGGGCCGCCAGACGAACGCCCAGCCGCAGTAGCGCCGGACGACCGTGATCCTGACCAGTGCCGTGCCCGTCGCCGACCGGATCTCCAGAATCGGCTGCCCGGCCACCGGAAGGACCAGCGAGGTGCACACCCCGAGGCCGTGCAGATCCCAGCTGAGCCGGGTCAGATGAACGAATCGCGCACGCCGCTCGACCGCCGTCACGCTCCGGTCCTCCGGATGCCCTCGGCGAGCACGGCCAAGGCGCGAAAGGTCACCGTTCTGATCATTCATCACTCGTCTCGTCTCTGGTTTAAAGGCGATTGAATGCTTTCTTTTCCGTCCTGTCGAATCGAGAGGGCGTGTGCTTAGATTGCCCATGTGACAGGCGAATCCATGGCCGGATTGGCACCTCGGAGGATGACTGGGGATGACGGGGGCAGGTTTATCAATACCCTGGTCCGACATCGCCAATATGGCAAAAATCCGTTTTTCTCTATTTAAGGAGGAATGCGATGAGCGATGAGGTCCCCCTGGATCCTGGATCCCCCCGTGCGCGCTTCGCCGCCGAGATGCGCCGCCTGCGCGAGGCCGCGCAGCTCTCCCAGACCGCTGTGGCCGCACGCCTGGGGTGCACGCAGACCCAGGTGAGTCGGCTGGAGGGTGGCAGTCGCACCCCATCGAAGTCCGACGCTGAGCGACTCGACCTGCTCTTTGGCCCCAGTGGCAGCACGTACTTCGTGGACCTGCGCCAACACATCGTCGCCCGCCATGGCGGCCCGATCTGGTTCATGAGTTGGGCCCAGGAAGTCGAACCGTTCGCCCTCGTGATGCGCTCGTGGGATCCGCTACTCGTCCCAGGTCTCCTCCAGACCGAGTCCTACGCTCGGCACGTGCTCAGCTATAGCGCCCGAATGGCTCCTGGCGAGTTGGAGGAGCGGGTACAGGCACGCATGCAACGGAGGAAAGTTCTCGACAAAGAGGATCCTCCCCTGTTCACAGCTCTTATCGATGAGGGAGTGCTGCGCCGCAGGGTTGGAGGCCCTGAAGTGATGCGCGAGCAGTTAGATCATCTGATGGAGATAGTTCAGCGACCGGCTATTTCCGTACAAGTCGTCGATCCGCAGTGCATGGCGGGCATGTCGGGTGCTTTCATGATCGCCGAACTACCGAACGGGCAGCCAGATACCATCCACGCGGATTCTTCAGTTCAGGGGCAGGTTACGACCGAGTACGAATTCGTGGTTTCTGTCAGAAACCAGTATGAAGCGATACGCCGATCTGCCTATCCTGAACATATGTCCCTCAAAATGATCGAGGAAGCGAGGCAGGGATGGACTTGAGTAATGCCGTGTGGCGGAAGTCATCGCGTTCCGGCCCGAATGGCGGGCAATGCGTCGAAGTCGCCGCCAACCTGCCTGATGCTGTCGCGGTCCGTGACAGCAAGGACCCCGATGGCGCCAAGCTGCTCTTTACCCCTGCCCAGTGGCGGTCTTTCGTCGGTGGTATCAAATCCGGCAAGTTCGAGCGCCTGATCTGACCTCCTCGGGAAGTTCGGAGATCGTCCATGGGAAGGAGACAGGAATGGATCTGAGCTCCGCCGTGTGGCGGAAGTCGTCGCTCTCCGGAGACAACGGTGCTCAGTGTGTCGAGGTCGCTGCCAACCTGCCCGGTGCTGTCGCGGTTCGTGACAGCAAGGACCCTGACGGCGCCAAGCTGCTCTTCACCCCTGCCGGGTGGCGGTCCTTCGTCAGCGGCATCAAGGTGGGAGACTTCGGCCACCTGAGCTGATTGCCGGGATTTACCTATTTTCGGTTATCCCTTAATGGAGATAGCACTTCGTCCCTTTCGTTATTTCGGGCCCCCGATCGGTCAACCGGTCGGGGGTTTTGTGTGTCCAGTATCGGTGCCTGGGTGAGCCGGGGTCGATGACGGTGAGGATCTCCGGTTGTCCTAGCCCTGTGTTCCGCACGTGACCCTGATCGAACGGGGTGATTACCCGCTGCACTGGATCGGATATACAGCGATGCGGCACGTGTGAGAAACGGGCTTAGCGCTGCCACGCCGCCAGCAGATCTTCCGGTGTCCAGGCCGCGGCCAGTGGAAGTCCCGGTTCGTATCCCGACCTCGACACCGCCACTTTCGGCGTCTCCGTGGTCACACCGGGAACGGCTGCGGAACCCTGGACCAGCGCGTCATAGTCGTGGCGGTCGAACGGCCGGGCGTCGAGCCATTTGATCGATCCGATGAAGTGGACCCTGCTCGCGACGGGTTCCCGGTCCGCGCCCACGAGATCGATCTCGGGATTGTTCTGTCGATTCCACCACCCGCCCACGGCCTCGGTGTCCGGCCAGGCGTCGTCCGGAAGCATTCTGGCCAGGCAGTCACGTACGAGTGGCTCCACCGCGCGACCTCGCCAGGTTGTCCAGGAACGTTCGATCCGTCGCAATGCCAGGTCCGGTCGACCTCTTTCGCTGTCGGCGATGGCCCGCTGCAGGAACGCCAGCCAGAACCGGAGATAGTGGTCGGCCACCCGGTACCGCTTGTTCTTGGTGTCGGGCCGGTCGGAGAGCGGGAGGTCGGTCGCCACCACGCGCTTGGCGATCAGATTCGTGAGGATCGGTGCCAGGGTGCCGGACGGCAACGGTGTCGCTCCTCCCACATTGGCGGCGATCGTGCTGAAGGTGCGTTCTCCGGTTCCAACGGCCTCCAGCACGGTCCGGGCGTAGGTCGCCGACGGAAATTCTCCGAGCAGGGACAACTCGCCGGCGGCGAGAAGAGGTGAAAGCGGGTTGGCAAGACTGTCGCGCAGGAAATCGATCCTGGACATGCCGCGCTCCCATGAACGGACCACCTCGGGGAAGCCTCCGGTGATGAGCAGTGCGTCCACGGCGTCGGCGGCGGGCAACCCGGTCATGTCGGCGACGTCCTGAAGAGCAAGAGGCCTCAGCGTCATGTGAGCGGCCCGGCCGAAGAAGGGGCGACCGTACTCCTGCAGGGATTCCATCACCGACAGGTCGCTTCCGACCAGGATCAACAGGATCGGCCGGGCTGAGAGATACCTGTCCCAGGCCGTCTGCAGGGCACCTTCGAACTCCCCATCCTGCTCGATCAGCCACGGAACCTCGTCAAGAACCACGATGCACGGGGTCTCATCACCCGCGGCCAGCGCCAGCGACCGGAGGGTGTGGTTCCAGTCCTGCGGCGCGGCGCCCTGGAGGAACTCGGCGCCTGCGAGTCCGGAGCAGGCGATGGTCTCGGCGAAGTCATTACGTTCCGCAACCGGACTACGGCCTCTCGTCGCCTGGAAGACGACGTACGGCAGACCGGAACGATCACAGAACTCCTGCACCAGGCGGGACTTACCCACTCGCCTGCGGCCAGTGATGATCACTGCCCGGCCGTGTGTCCCTCCCTTGCCCTCTGCCACGAGCCGTAACTGCGCATCGAGTTGATCGAGATCGAAGGCCCTGCCGGTGAACTTCATCGATCCTACCTTAGTAATAATCAATCTTACTTAGATGAAGTCTACATTGATGCCACCGCCTGGGCATGGAAGATGAGGCGAGAGCGACGCCGTTGACCTGCAGTGATAGATGGCTTTCGGGGAGCGTCCATCTTTGATCTTCAGTACGAGGTGCCGAGGAGCGAGGAGCCGTACGAACTGTTCACCGGCCGATCCGGTACAGCACATGCCGACGTAGCGGCCCGTCGGGCACGTTCGGGTGGTCGAAGTCGGCGACGGGGTCGCGGGTCATGCCGATCCGGCGCATCACCGCCTGGGAACGCAGGTTGGTGGTGGCCGTGATGGCGACGACCTCCGGTAGTTCCAGGGTCTTGAAACCGAAGTCCAGGCAGGCCAGGGCGGCCTCGGTGGCGTAGCCGTGGCCCCACGCCGAGCGGGTCAGCCGCCAGCCGATCTCCACCCCGGTGAACGGCATGCCCTCGTCCGCCGGATCCAGGCCGGTGAAGCCGATGAACTCGCCGGTCGCCAGGACCTCCACCGCCCACCATCCATAGCCCCGCCGGTCGAGTCCGGCCTGGAAGCGCGCGATCGAAGCGGCACTCTGCTCACGTGTCAGCAGGTCCGGGAAGTGTTCCCGGACCTCGGGATCGGCGTTCATCGCCGCCCAGGGATCCAGGTCGGAGTCCCGCCAGTGGCGGAGCAGGAGGCGATCGGTACGCAGTTCGGACATGCCGCCACGCTAAGGCGACCAAGCTCGGAGAGTCGACCGGTTTTGTCCGGGGAAGTGTCGCCGCCCTGGCGTCCCGAGACCCGGGCGACGACACGGCGTCTCTGTCCCTCAAGACCTACGAACATAGCGCCCGTTTACAGATATTTGTCAGCTTATATGGCTGATTGTTCTAAATCCGCTCAATGTGGCACCTGGAATCGGTTTACCCGTAAATGCATATTGGGGGTTGCCGATCGAATAGGTGGGGTCTAGCTTTGGTCGCGATCATGAACCCCTCAGTCAAGGAGCGGTGTCAGCATGTCCGAAAACGAAAGAGACGAGCACGGCGGCAGGTTCAGCCGCCGCGCGCTGGTGGGAGGCTTGGCCGCCACCGGCGTGGGTGCGATGTCGCTGTGGGCCGCCGAACCGGCCGCGGCCAACACCGATCCGTCCGTGTTCATCGTGGATGTCAAGGACTACGGTGCCAAGGGCGATGGCACCACTGACGACTCCGACGCCATCAAGGCCGCGGTCACCGCAGCGATCGCCGGCCGGACCAATGGCGTGGTGAAGAAGGAGATCTTCTTCCCGCCGGGCACGTACAAGGTGACCAAGAAGGACACCCTGATGTGGTCACCCACCGGTGGAAAAGCCGACCAGATCTTCGGTCTGCGCTTCCGCGGCGCCGGCCCACGGGTGACCACCATCAACTTCGCCACCGACTTCACCGCCAACAGCGACCCTCGCGAGAACAACCTGATCACGGCCGCGGTCCGGTTGCGGTACGCCTACTTCCAGGACATGGCCTTCCAGTCCACCAACCCCAACAACCGCTTCGCGTACTACTGGTCGGTCGACACCATCGACGCCAACTCTCAGTATCCCGAGTACGGCAACGGGCAGAACCAGTACTTCGTCTACCAGAACATCGAATGGAAGGGTGCCTGGGACCGGGTCATCGGCATCGACGGCGACCACGAGGCCAACAACAACAGCGAGCACCACTTCATCCTGTGCTCGACGGACACTGCCTCCGTCTACACCGACGCCTTCCTGCACTGCGGAATCTCCAGCCCGTCCAGCCGCAACCAGCAGAACCAGTTCCTCAACTACTTCATGCTGTCCTGCAACTTCGCGCTCGCAGGCGGCGACTTCTTCCGCTTTGACCGGGGCGGTTCCATCAACGTGATCGGCGGCTCCTGGTCGATGGTCGGCTCCAACAACGCCCGGTACTTCTACATGCCGCTCGCCAACGGGGAGATCGGCGCGACCCGGCTGAGCGTCAGCGGCGTGCGCTTCGAGCCCAAGAGTGCCAACCACAAGATCATCGACTGTAACTGGAACAACGGCTCGGTCGTCTTCACCTCATGCTCCGACATGGCCGCCCTCCAGGTCTCAACGGCCGCCAACTACAACCTGCACCGGTACGCCGCCACCTCCAACCGGCTGCCGATCGCCCGTTACCAGGACTGCACGCTGGCCGGCTACCACCTGGTGGACGCCGCGGGCTCCGCCCTGACGAACGGAAAGATGATCTACGAAGGTTGCCGTTTCTACCACACGACCACCGCCGTGGGCACCACCTCCAGCTCGGCCTTCCTCCGCTACGCGAGCGCCCCGGCCCGTTACGCCTTCCGCGACTCCTGGGCCACCGCCGACGTCGCCGGCTGACCCACCCGCATCCTGCTACGTCCCGTCCCGTTTGCGGCGAGGACCATGTTCGGGAACATCATCGCTCTCCCGAACATGGTCCTCTTGACGTAGCCGAGGACGTCCAGGTCGGCCCGCGTGGGCCGACCTGGACGTCACCTGATCAGACGAGGTCGAACCGGTCCAGGTTCATCACCTTGTCCCACGCCGCGACGAAGTCGTTCACGAACTTCTCCTTCGCGTCGTCACTCGCGTAGACCTCCGCGAGCGCGCGCAGCTCGGAGTTCGACCCGAAGACGAGGTCGGCGCGGCTGCCGGTCCACTTGACCTCGCCCGTGGCGGCGTCGCGACCCTCGAAGGTGTTCGCGTCCTCGGCCGTCGCCTTCCACGCCGTGCCCATGTCGAGCAGGTTGACGAAGAAGTCGTTGGTCAGCACCCCGGGGGTCGCGGTGAGGACACCGAGCGGCGACTGCTGGTGGTTCGCGTCCAGGACGCGGAGGCCACCGACGAGGGCCGTCATCTCGGGGGCGCTCAGGGTCAGCAGGTTCGCCCGGTCGACCAGCAGGAACTCGGCCGGCAGCCGGTTGCCCTTCCCGAGGTAGTTGCGGAACCCGTCAACGGTCGGCTCAAGCGCGGCGAACGACTCCACGTCGGTCTGCTCCTGCGACGCGTCCACCCGGCCCGGCCTGAACGGGACCTCGACGTCGACACCGGCCTCCTTGGCGGCCCGCTCGACGGCCGCACCGCCGGCGAGCACGATCAGGTCGGCGAGTGAGATCTGCTTGCCACCGGTCTGGGCGGCGTTGAACGCCTCGGCGATCCCCTCCAGGGTGCTCAGCACCGTCGCGAGCCGGTCGGGGTCGTTGACCTCCCACCCGTTCTGCGGCTCAAGGCGGATGCGCGCGCCGTTGGCGCCGCCGCGCTTGTCGCTGCCGCGGAAGGACGAGGCCGACGCCCACGCGGCGGACACCAGCTCGGACACCGACAGGCCCGAGGCGAGGATCCGGTCCTTGAGGGAGGCGATGTCCGCGGCGTCGACGAGCTCGTGCGTCACCGCGGGGAGGGGGTCCTGCCACAGCAGCGTCTCGGTCGGGACCTCCGGACCGAGGTAGCGCGCGACCGGGCCCATGTCGCGGTGGGTCAGCTTGAACCACGCGCGGGCGAAGGCGTCCGCGAACTCGTCGGGGTTCTCGTAGAAACGCCGCGAGATCGGGCCGTAGATCGGGTCGAACCGGAGCGCGAGGTCGCTGGTCAGCATGGACGGCGCGTGACGCTTCGACGGGTCGTGGGCGTCGGGCACCGAGTCCTGACCGGCGCCGTGCTTCGGCCGCCACTGGTGCGCGCCGGCCGGGCTCTTGGTCAGCTCCCAGTCGTAGCCGAACAGGTTCCAGAAGAAGTTGTTGGACCACTTCGTCGGTGTCGAGGTCCAGGTGACCTCCAGACCGCTACCGATCGTGTCCGCGCCCTTGCCGGTGCCGTAGGTGCTCTTCCAGCCGAGACCCTGCTGCTCGATGGGGGCGGCCTCGGGGTCGACGCCGACGTGGTCCGCCGGGCCCGCGCCGTGGGTCTTGCCGAAGGTGTGACCGCCCGCGATCAGGGCGACCGTCTCCTCGTCGTTCATCGCCATCCGGCGGAACGTCTCACGGATGTCGCGGGCCGAGGCCAGCGGGTCCGGGTTGCCGTTCGGGCCCTCCGGGTTGACGTAGATCAGGCCCATCTGGACCGCGCCGAGGGGGTTCTCCAGCTCCCGGTCGCCGGTGTAGCGCTGGTCGTCGAGCCAGGTGGACTCGGGACCCCAGTAGACGTCCTCGTCGGACTCCCAGACGTCCGCACGGCCGCCGGCGAAGCCGAAGGTCTTGAAACCCATCGTCTCCAGGGCGACGTTGCCGGCCAGGATCATGAGGTCGGCCCACGAGAGCTTCTGGCCGTACTTCTTCTTGACCGGCCACAGCAGACGGCGGGCCTTGTCGAGGTTCACGTTGTCCGGCCAGCTGTTGAGCGGCGCGAAGCGCTGCTGGCCGGCCCCGGCGCCGCCGCGGCCGTCGCTGATCCGGTAGGTGCCCGCGCTGTGCCAGGCCATCCGGATCATGAACGGGCCGTAGTTGCCGTAGTCGGCCGGCCACCAGTCCTGCGAGGTCGTCAGCACCTCCGCGATGTCCTGTTTGACGGCCGCGAGGTCGAGGCTCTTGAACGCCTCGGCGTAGTCGAACTCCTCGCCGAGCGGGTTGGAGACGGCGGGGTTCTTGGCGAGGATCTTCAGGTTGAGCCGCTCCGGCCACCACTGGTGGTTTCCGCCGCCCTGGGTCGGGTGCGGGGCGCGCTCGTGCGCGACCGGGCAGCCACCTCCGCCCTCCGTCTTCGCGTCTACGACGATTGCATCATGGTTCTCAGACATGGGAATCCTTCCGAACTATGCGGATCACGGTGCTCAGGAACCGCGGGTGGTGGAACATTCGGGGCACAGGCCCCAGTAGATGACCTCGGCCTCGTCGATCGAGAAGCCGTGGTGGTCGGACCCGGTCAGGCAGGGCGCCTCGCCGACCGCGCAGTCGACGTCGGCGACGGCACCGCATGACCGGCACACCACGTGATGGTGGTTGTCCCCGACGCGTCCCTCGAACCGGGCCGGGCTGTCGCCTGGTTCGATACGGCGTACGAGCCCCGCCGCGGTGAGCGCGTGGAGGGCCTCGTACACGGCTTGCAGGGAGATGTGGCCCACGCGATCGCGCACCCCGGAGGCGATCGCCTCGACGCCGAGGTGGTTACCGTCCCGGACGGTCTCGAGCAGTGCGACGCGGGCGGCCGTCACTCGCAGGCCTGCCCCGCGTAGCTCCTCGGCGGTGGTTGGAGTCCTGGGTGCGGTCATGGCGTCAAACCTTAACTTCATAAACACGAACTGTCCAAGACAACGAATAATACAAGTCTAGCGCCGTGTCGAGCGATGTTCGCCCCGTTATGGTGTGACATGTCGCCCTGATGGTGATCTTGGGGGCGCAGCACGGTCGGGCCGTCTCGGCGGCGGAACGAGTACGCGTACGCGGAATCGATCACGCTACCGGCACCCGGTTACGCAAGGTCGCCAACAGGGCGAACGCCGCCTGACGCGGCACCGGCTTCCATCCCGTGCCCGGTCCCGTCCTGTCCGGCGCCGAACGAGCGTCGTGGCGGCGACGCGATCACCCGCGCGATTCTGGTTGAACAGCTCATTGCCCCACAGACGAGGAATTTCAGGACTCGTGGATGAGAGATGGTTCGCCGCCGGCTTGCGCCTCCCGTAGGGGGAGGCGCGAGGGTGAGGGCATGAACGGCGACACGCTCTACTCGATCGGTGATCTGGCCCGGCGGACCGGGCTGACGGTCAAGGCCATTCGGTTCTACTCCGACCGCGGGATCGTGCCGCCGACCGACCGTAACCCGGCCGGCCACCGCCTCTACGGCATCGACGCCGTCGCACGCCTGGACCTCGTGCGGACGCTGCGCGACCTGGGACTGAACCTTCCCACGATCCGGAAGGTCGTGCACCGGGAGATCTCGCTTCCCGAGGTCGCCGCAGCGCACGCCGAAGCACTGGCGGCGCAGATCCGAGTGCTACGCCTGCGGCGCGCGGTGCTGACGGCGGTGGCCAAGCGCGGGTCCACTCCCGAGGAGATGGATCTCATGCACCAGCTGGCCAAGCTTTCTGAGGACGAACGCCGACGTCTGATCGGCGATTTCCTCGACACCGCCTTCGGCGGCCTGGACGCCAACGCCGGATTCGTGGGGATCATGCGCTCGATGACCCCCGAGCTGCCCGACAATCCCGAGGCCGAGCAGGTCGAGGCATGGGTGGAGTTGGCCGAACTGTCCCAGGACCCGGATTTTCGCGCCAGCGTGCGGCGCATGGCCGAGCATCATGCGGCCGAGCGTGTCCAGGGCGACACCACGGTCCTGCGCCGCGACTCTGCCGCAATGGTCCGTGACCAGGTCGGCCCAGCCCTGGTGGCCGGCATCGACCCGGCCTCGCCTCAGGCCGATCCGGTCGTCGCGGCGGTCACGGCTCAGTACGCGGATGTCTTCGGCTGCGTGGACGACGTCGACCTTCGGCGCCGGCTGCTGACCCGGCTGGAAACCGCGAACGACCCTCGCAGGGAGCTGTACCTTCGGCTGCTCGCAGTGATCAACGGCTGGCCGGCCCCGGAAAGCCTGGCGCGGGTGTTCGACTGGTTCATCCAGGCCTTGCGTGCCCGGATACCGGGGTAGCGGTCCCTCCTCGACCCGGCCGTGGCCGCTCAGCGGGCGGACCTCTGGAACTCCCACGGGCCGTGCGCCGAGATGATGTCGACCTCGCCGCCGGACAGGCGGGCGAGCTCGCTGAGCCGGGCGTGGTTGCCGAGCCGAAGTGAACGATCCACCTCGGCGCTGAGCCGCACGACGTCCAGCATCGGATGAGAGCGTGGCGCGCCGGGGTCGACCTCCTCGATATCGAGCACGGGCTGGGCGTAGGTCGTCCACTCCGCACCGAGTGTGTCGGCGTGTCGTGCCATGCTGCCATTCCCCGGTAGCGTCCGATCTTCAGGCAGGCGCCGACCCGTGGATGGACTCACCGTGAAGAAGCTGATCGTCCGGCTCTGGAGGCTCGTCAACGGCTCGCTCCAGTGGCGCATCCTCTGGCTCCGGCACGCCAAGTTCACGGTCGGCGTGACCGGGGTCGTGCGGGACGCGGACGGCAACGTGCTCCTGCTGAAGCATCGCTTCTGGCCGGAGGGCAGGCAGTGGGGGCTGCCGACCGGCTGTGCGAACAGCTCGGAGACCTTCGAGGACACGGTCTGCCGCGAGGTGCGGGAGGAGACCGGGCTGAAGGTCCACGTCGGAGAGCTCGTTCGGCTGAAGAGCGGCTACAAGCTGCGCCTGGAGGTGGCGTACGAGGCCGAGTTCATCGGTGGCACGCTCGAAATCGACGATTTCGAGATTCTGGAGGCGAGATGGTTCGCGCCGGACGAACTGCCAGAAGAGATGCAGGAGTCGCACCGTCTTCTCATCCACCGCGAGCATCTCTAGCCTCCATGCCGTGCCTGGCGCCGGGTGGTCACCTCAGTCGACGACGCCGACCACGACGGAATCCGGAAGCTCGTGGCCGGCCGGTCGTGCCCTCGGCGGGACGGGTGTCCCCGGGGCTCAGCTGGTCGTCTCTTCGACGATGGAGTCGACCCGATCGGGATAGAAGGCGACATGGTCCTTGATCTCGGCGACGGCCGGGTGCGGCGACTCGTAGAACCACACCGCGTCCACCGACCGCTTCCCGTCCGTCGTAACGGTGTAGTAGCTCGCGTCGCCCTTGTACGGGCAGTAGGTGGCGGTGCCGGTCCGCTCCAGCAGCGAGCGGTCGACGTCGGTGATCGGGATGTACTGAACCGGCGGATACGCCGCCTCACGCAGGGTCAACGCCCGCCGCGAGTCGGCGACCACCCGGCCGCCCACCGAGACGACGATCCGGGCCGGATTCGCCTCGATCGTGATCGGGTGATCGGGGCCGGGCTGCAGGATGGGCTTTTCGGTCATGGCGCGAACTCCTTTCTTCCAAAGGTAGTCCGCCGGAGCCTCGGACCGCGCTCCCGTCACCTCGGAGGTCGACGAGGAGTGGGGACGGCTGAACGCCATACGCACGCTTCCGACGATGGACGGGCTGATCGCCGCGACGGCCAGGGGGAACGGCTGGATCCTGGTCAGCCGGAACGTCAGGGACTTCGACGGCACGGGGCTGTCCGTCGTCAACCCGTTCGACCCCGCCGAGCATCCGCCGGGCGCATAGGATCCGACAGCCGGACAGCCGGACAACCGGGGCGAGTGCGAGGACGTGGCGTGAGTGTTGAACTTGGAGTCTGGCTCGGGGCCGAACCGATCACCGCGCAGGAGGCGCTTCGCAGGTATCTCGTCTGGAGCCGGAGCGACGCCGTCCCCGGTGAGCCGCGCCCGGAGACGGCGGCCTTCTACGAGGAGCTGACCTCGCTCTTCCCTGACCTGACCGCCGAGAACTACGCGGTCTCACCGTGGTCCGCACCGCTGATCGTGGGGGAGGAGTTCGTGCTGATGGACGCGGTCTTTCCACGCGCCGGAGAGGTGTGCCGCGTGGTGCTGGAGCTGGCCTGGCGGCATCCTCTGGTGCTGTTCGAACCGTAGGCCCGGCGCGCGTCCGCCTTCAGGGGGAGACGGTGTCCGCCCAGCGATTGATCTTCTGCCCGCTGGCGCTCCAACGGCCCGTTCTTGTCCGGGCCGCTGCCTAATGTCCCTCATGGCGAAGGCGCCGCACGCTTGCGTCCGGGCGATCCGGACCGGTTCTCGGGAGATGCCGTCATGACCGTGTGGGAAGAAGTCCGCGACCTCATCGGCACCGGCGATGCTTTCAAGGTCGCGGCCAGGGTCGCCGCCCTTGACGACGCCGGGCGCGCGGAGGTGGCACGGGAGCTGCCCGGCCACCTCCCGGTGGCCCGGCAGGAGATGAGGGCGGCGGTGGAGAAGCGACGGTCCGACCGCTGGAACGAGCGAGACCGGGCCCGGAGGGCCCGGGGGGAGGCGTACAAGCGGTTCGCCCGTGAGCGCGGGATGTCCGATGCGGAGATCCACCGCCAATGGGCGATGACCGACGGCTGGGGCGGCGACATGGAGGGCACCTGGGAGGATCCCTGGCCGGCCACCCCGGAGTACGGCGCGGGATACCCGGACAGGTCCGAGTACGACGCCTGGGTCGACCCGATGCGCGTCGCGGGAGCGGGCACGCTCCCCTGCGCGGCCGCGGCCTCCTGGCTTACCCGGCGCGGTTTCGAACGCGTCGGGGAATCCGCCGATCTCGTCGAACCGGTGCTCCAGGTGGTCGCCGCGCGTCCCGCCGAGTGGCAGGCCGATCTCGCCGTACGGCTCGCGCTGCGGATCCGCGTCCGGCCCAGGCGGTGGGAAGGCGACCTCGGAGACCGGAACCTGCCGCTCGCCCTGGCGCTGCTGCGCCACACCGGTGCCACACCGCCCGACCACGACCCGCTCGTGGTCGGCTGGGCCGACACGCCGCCGACCGCGGAGCGGCTGCGCGAGGACCCGCTGCTCGACGTGCTGCTGCCCAGGCTCTTCCAGGCGCAGGGGGTGGGTCGTGCGCTGCGCGAGGAGCGGGCCGACCCGCTCGCCGCCGAGTCGTGGCTGGGTGCGCTGCGCACCCTGGCCGCCGAGGGAAGGGTAAGCCGGGAGGCGTTGCTGGCGGGCTGCGTGGGCCGGTTCCTGCGCGGGGGCGGCGCGACCGATCTGCGGTTCTTCGCCCGCCTGCACGAACTGCTCGAACCGTCTCCCGCCGAGGTGGCCTCCCGCGCCGGTGACTACCTGCGGCTGCTGCCGGCGGCGCCGGGGCCGGTGGCCGAACTGTCGCTCAGGCACCTGCGCCACCTGGACTCCCTCCCGCAGGACGATGCGAGCGATCTCGACCCCGGCGACGTGAGCGAGGCCCTGTCCGGCCTGCTGTTCCGCGCGGAGAGCGGGCTGGTGAGGTCCGGGCTGGCCTGGCTGGACCGGTTCCTCCAGCGGGAGCCGGAACGGGCCGACGAGCTGTCGTCGGCCCTGGCGGCGGCGCTCGGCCACGAGGCGCCCGCCGTCCAGGAGCGGGCCGTGCGCCTGCTGGTCGGGCACGCGGCGGCCTTCGGCCCGCTCGGTGCCGAGGCCGTACGGGACGGGGCTGGGCAGCTTCCCGCAGGCCTGGCCAACAGGCTGGTCGGGGTCTTCGGCGGAGATCTCCAGGAGGAGCCCGAGCCCGAGCCGGAGGAGCCCTTCGTCCCCGGCACGCTCCCCGCGCCGCCGCCCGCCACGGCGTTCCCGGTGCCGCGGACGCCCCAGCAGGTGGTCGCCCTGTGCGGGAAGAAGGACTGGGCCGAGGCCGAGGGGTTTCTCGGCGGGTTCGTCCGCCTGGCCACCGAAGATCCCGGTGGGCTCCGGGACGCGCTGGCGGCACACCCCGCGAGGCAGCCGACGCAAGGCAGCTGGACGAGTCCCGAGTGCTGGGGGGCCGCGATCGTGGCGGAGTTCGTCGATCCCGGCGCGGAACCCCTTCCGGATGGCCTCACCTCCCCGGAGGAGACCAGACCCGGGTGCGGGATCCGCCCTGCCGACCCGCGACCGGAGTCGCCGTGGACGAGGCTTCCCGGCCGGGATGAGGTCTGCGCGCCGGAGTGGCTCGTGCTGCGTCGTCACGCGGAGATCCTCGTCGCGCTCAAGGAGGGTGTCCTGCCGCCGCTGCTGCTGGCCACGCCCACCCTCTCCACCGGCCACCTCGACCCCGTGGAGCTGGTCGCCCGGATCGAGGAGCTGGAGGCGGCGGGGATGGAGCCGCTCCCGGCCGATCTGGCGCAGGCGCTGCTCAGGCTGCCCAGGACCGCCGACCCCGCCGCGGTGACGCGGGCCGCCGCGCTGACCTCGGCGGCCGGGCGCGAGGCCGCCCGCCGGCTGGCGGGGAACGGGCTGCCCGATCCGGTGGTGACCGTCCGCCGGTTCTGCTCTCCCGGTACGAAGCCGGACTGGAAGCTCACGGAGGATCCGGCCGGACACTGGCTCGACGAGCGCGAGCCGCAGTGGGTTCTCCAACCGTGGCAGACCCTGGCGGTGGCCTCCATCACGCCGGGCGACATCACCCCGGGCGACATCACCCTGGGTGCACCGGCCGGTGAGCGGACGGTCCGTGCCGCGGCGTCGCTGATCGCCGAACTCCTGGTCTCGCCGCCCCGGTTCCTGGAGGAGGGGCGTGGCCATCACGGCAAGCTGATCGGCTGGTGGCCGGGCGTCATGCCGTCCCACCGCGAGGTGATCGCCGCGCACATGGTCCCGCTCCGGTTTCGCAGCGACTGGACCGGTGGCCTCGTCGACGGGCCGCGGCTCACCGACCTCGCGTGCGCGCAGGGACCGGTCGGGCAGGCGACCGCCCTGCTGCTGGTGGAACGGCTCGCCCTGAGCATGTCGGTGTACCGGCGCCGGGCCGTGCAGTACCTCCTGGCCACCGGGGACCTGCCCGCCGCCCAGCTGGGCACGGAGTTCGGGGAGCGGATACGCCGGTCCTGGCTCTCGATCTCCACGTTTCGGACGATCATGGAGGACGCCGTCTGCGTGGGCACCCACCGCGAGGCGTGGGCCATGATCGCCGCCGCCCTGCCCGGCCTGCTGGCCGTTTCGGGCGGGCGGCCCCCCAAGGAACTGGTCGATTTCCTCGCCTTCGCCCGCCGGGTGGCCCGGCAGGCGAAGGCGACCGGCGAGATCCCCGAGGTCACGGCGGTCGCCGGGCGCAAGGGCTCCACCCGGGTCATCCGCGAGTGCCGCGGCCTGCGCGACCTGCTCTCCGCGCCGTGACAGCCGGACGGCGTCCTACAAGTGCGGTGGCGGGTCGAGGCCGCCCTGCCGGCGAACCGGTGGCCGAAGTAGATCTCCTCCCGGCCGGAGACCATGCGTTCGTTGATCTCCGCGAGCCGGTTGAACGGGAAGTGCCACATGAACTCGTTCAGGTGCCGGTCCAGCAGCAGCGGCGGTGACGGCGAGATGCCGGGCAGGATCGCCTCGCCCAGACGGGTGACGTGCTCTGGGTGGTCGGCGGCGAGAGCGTAGCCGACTATCATCCCCAGGTCGTAGCCGGCGACCGCGAACCGCCGGTGATCCAGCTCGGTCATCAGTGCGGCCATGTCGGCGGCGAGGGTGACGGCGTCGTAGCCCGACCGCCGGTGTCCGGACGGGGCGCCGCGACCATCCGTCCTGATGACTCCTGAGGGCATGAGGTCTGAGGCGGTGTGGGGGGATGAACGCGGCACCGAACCGGGCATCCGCGATTCAGCGGATCAGTTGTAGTTCACTGGAGAGCACCTGGCTGCTGATCAGGTCGAAGTGATCCAGCTTGGTGAGGCGGAACGAGACGGTCGGCGCGTTGTGGCGGAGGGCGGATTCCTGCACCGCGGGAAGATGTGTCTCGTATGCCGCCGACAGCACTACCCGCACGTTCTGGAATATCTCAGCGACGGTCGCCAGCCGCTCACCGATCTGGGAGTAACCGTCCGGCTTCCAGTATTCGATCATGTCTCGTGACAGCTGCCACAGTTGAAAGAAGTCCTTCCTGGCAATCTTGGCCAGGTAGACGCAGAGCGCCTGGAAGAGGTCGCGGTCCTGGGCGAGGTTGATGAGTTCCTTGAAAGCGGGGAGCGGATTCGCGGGATCCGATCTGGCGAACAGCTTCGAGATGCTCATCGTCGACTGGTTCACGTTGGGGTCGAGGAGGAGTGCGCCGGCCAGTCGAGGAGCCCGTGAGCCGCAATTCTTCCAGTGCTCCGCCAGCAGTAAAATCATGTCGGCGCCCAGCGAGAACCCTACGAGTACAAGATCTTTTTGTGGGTTTTTTTCCGCTACTTCGGTGATGAAGTCCGACACCACCTCGACATGCGTTGACAGCGGTATGGGCGGGGCCGAATTTTTTTCGGTTCGACTGAATCCGGGGAGCGTGATGGCGAGACCGTGCTCGTCCTTTTGTTCCGCGAGATAGTCGCTGTAGTCGTTGGAGTCCAGGCCGAGTCCGTGGAGAAAAACGGTCACCGTAGGCGAGTTACTTACTCTTTCCTCATATGTCAGGTTTGGGACGGGCTGACACTCTGGGAGATTCTTGGCGGTTGTCATGGTTCAGGCCTCAGGGTCGGCAGCTGGGTCTATGCGGGTGCTCGTCACATCCCTTGACCGGAGGTGCTTGGATCAGGCGTCGTATGACAATTGAGCTTCTCGGTCACCGTATTTGCTAGATCGGTCTGGACAGCGAGAACACCTGCTGTCTTAATAGGTTACACGGATGTGCTCCATTTATCCTGTACTTGGAGAAGTCCTGGTGTTGTCGTTGAAGGTGCCGGGAGGGAGTAGTGCGTGAACAGGGTGCTCACGGAACGCACCGCAACGAAATGGATCTACGACAATGCCTTCTCTCGGGATCGAATAGGACGCATCGGTGTCGAACTTGAATGGTTTGTGGTCCGCACTAAACTCCCTGAGCAGCGCCTTGGAATCGCGGATATCAGCTCGTGTCTCGGCCTGGCCGGCGGGCATCTGCCGATGGGGGGGACGATCTCGTTCGAGCCTGGCGGCCAGCTCGAACTGAGCACCGCACCGGCAGACACGCTGGCAGAGTGCCTCGAAGTCGCCGCGGGTGACCTCGCACTCATCCGAGGCCGGGCCGCTCGCCACGATCTGAGCCTGATGGGCAAGGGGCTGGACGATCGACCGGCTGTTCGAGTCGTCGACTTGCCGCGCTATGTGGCGCTCGAACACAACTACGATCAGTTCGGCCCGAGCGGCAGAATCCTGATGTGCAATGCCGCGTCGGTCCAGGTCAACATTGACGCCGGTGACGCCTCTCCGGGATGGCGCGGTTGGCGGCGTAGATGGTGGTTGGTCAACACCCTCGGTCCGATCTTCATGGCGATGTTCGCGAATTCCCCCATGTCGGTCGGCAGTATGGCGCAGTCGGGTCGGCAGCTCCTCCGATTTCAGAGCGACCCGACCCGCACTGATCCGCTGCCTCTTTCCGGTGACCCAAGAGAGGCATGGGTGCGATATGTGTTGGACGCGCAAGTGGTTGGAGTTTCCCAGGCTGGCTCACGTGCGCTGCAGCGTCCGGTTACCGGCCTGACCATGAGGCGGTGGCTGCGTGGTGCCGGACCGCGCGAGGTCTTTTTGGACGATCTCCGTTGTCACCTTCAATCGGTTGTTCCTCCGGTGCGCCCACGCGGATACCTGGAGTTGAGAATGATCGATGCTCAGAGCGATGACAACTGGGTGGTTCCGGTCGTCACTGTGGGCGCGCTTCTCGATGATCCGTATGCCTCGGCCGAGGCCATGCGGGTCGTCGAGTCATTGCCCAGACCGGCAGGCCGGGAGGACTGGGTGAATGCCGCCCGTAAGGCGATGAGTGAGCATCACTTCGCGGAGGCGGCCAAGAGGTGCATGGCGGCGGCCATCGAAGCACTCGACAGGCTTGAGGTACCCGATTGGGCTCACCGGCTCGTCCTCGGGTTCGCGGACGCCTACACCTTCCGCTCCCGGTGTCCCGCTGACGATCTGGTCGTCGAGGAGGCGGCGTGACGTCCTCGTCGCCTCGGAGCCGGCCGGGATCCGGTCAGGTGGCGGTGGGTGGACCCGATGGCCGTCGAGTGACCGGGGAGGCGTCATGACGCTCGCCGATTCGAGAGAACGGTTCGCGCGCACGCTCGCGGCGATCCGGCAGCACCAGCAGGGCCATCACGGATGGGGGGTTCTGCACCGCACCCTCGGCGAACTGCTCGCCAGCAGGTATCCGGCTCTCGATCGTCTGCTGAACGCGGTGTGGACCGCCCGGCCGCACATCAGTGACGCCCACCTCATAACCCTGATCGGCGCCGCGGTCCGTCAGGTCGTGCTGAACGACCAGAACATGGCCGGCCTGTTCGGGAGCCAGGTGAGTCCGGCGACCAGGCTGGGGTTGCTCCGTGAGCTGGTCGGCAGGAGAGAGGAGGATCTGACCGAGGCGCTCTGCGGCCACTCGAACTCGTTCACCGGTGCTCGCCGATTCCTTGTTCCCCAGCTGATCATCGGCGGGTTCGCCATGGCGAACCAGCTGTCGGAAGTGCGTTTTCTCGATATCGGCACCGGGCTGGGTATCTTGCCCCGGCAGCTTAACAACAGGATCGTGTACGACCGGTTCTCGCGGAATCTGGATTGGTCCCCCCGGGCGCCCGGGTACAGGAAAATACCGCTGGCCTCGCGATATGGAATCGATGCGCCGCCACTGCCTGACCTTGACTGGGTGCGCACCTGCCATGGCCCGTCTCCGTACTATGAGGAGCGGTTCGAGGAGCTGGTGTGGTCGCTCCGTGAAACCGAGGGTATGAAAGAAAAGGTCACCCTCCGCGAGCTGGACATGCTGGATATCCCAGAGCTTGCCCGTTTCATTGCCGAAAAGGAATTCAACGTCATCACATGTAGTTTTGTTCTTTTTCAGTACGACATGAGAATCCAAGATATGGTAAAGAACTGCATCCTGACAAACATGGCCTCCCCTGGCCTGTTCCTGGTGATGAATCCCAGCCACGGTCTTTTGCGGCAGGGATGTCGGGTCGAGGGTCATCTATCCGGTGACCCGGCCGTGCTCCACCTGGCGGACGTCAGCGACGCCCATTTCATCGGAACCGTCACTCGGGGCGCGGATCTCCGTACCGTAATCGGCGAGGAGGGGGATGGCGGTGACTGACAGCCAGAGTGTGCGAGATCGCCTGGATGGGGTCGTGCGTCGCTACCGGACGCCCGCCGGTCTGGTCGCCGGTGCCTCCGGGGTTCTCATCGGGATCTACAGCGACGATGCCCGCGAGGTCATCGGCTTGGTATGGGGGTATCTTTCCGAGCCCGCGCCGCTGCTTGCCTGTGCCGGCCTGGGGATCAGCGCACTCACCTGGAAGGCGAGGGGCGTGATCGAGCGACGCAGAGAGTCACGGCGGCGTATCGTCAGCGAGTCCATGGACATCCGTACCGTCGACTTCGACGACGACCTGCCGAATGACCAGGCGGTGATCGGACGGGAGCTTCATTACCTGGAGCGGGTGACCGAGTCCAGCACGCTTGTGATCCTCCTGCATGGGCTGGGGCTGGACGCGAACGATTTCCGGCCGTACATGAACATCGCCCACGAGCATACGGCGGCGATCACCCTGTTCGGGTTCAACACCCGCGAGGCCGGGGACGGAAGATACCGTCCCATCGGCCTGACGACCCATGCCGAGCTTGTCAACGGCGCGATAAACAGCCTCCAGAGGAAGTATCCGCAGAAGAAGCTCGCCCTCGTGGGATTTTCGGTGGGGGCCGACATGATCCTTCGGTTGGGTGAGCTGTGGCAGGACCATCCCGCACGCAAGCCGAAGGTCGCCGCGCTGCTTCTTCTGGACCCCAACATCAATCATTCGTCAATGGTGGTTTCTGGCGGTTTCGCCCAGATGGATCCTGAACAACCCCTGGCCGAACTCAAGCGCATCTCCCAGATACCGACCGACCTGATCGAGTTCCAGAACATCTCTGAATACCTTCACAAGATCAGCAAGAAGGATCTGGCGCAGATCCAGAAGCATGCGAAGGACTGGTGGGAATACTGGGAGGAGCCGGGAAGGTATGATCTGTTTCTTCAGCGGCTCGACAGGTTGCGCTCTCTGTGTCCACGTATCAAAATATTCTTTTCCGATCACTATGATCAGTATTTCAATGAGATCGTGGCCAAGGCCAGGCAGAAAGACATGGTTCGGATATTCGATCTCTTCCGCGAGGATCACTTCGAGTTGCTGAACGAGAAGTTCATAGAGAAGAACGTGTCCGCCCTGATCGCCCAGAGCCGGCGTTCGCAGTCCCCGTGAGAAGGCGGTGTGCGCGACCGTATGAGGCGATCAGCGGCTGACCCCGTCGGACGGGCGGAGCAGGTCGAGGTCGGCGCGGCGGGGGAGGCTCTCCCAGTCGCCGTCGGCGGTCACCGCGAAGGCCCCGGCGGCGGAGGCGGTGGCGAGGCGCCGCTCGGAGGTCGCCCCGGCGAGGGTCTCGGCGATCCAGCCGGCGGCGAAGGCGTCCCCGGCGCCCACCGGGTCGAGCTCGGCGACCCGGTGGGGCTCCGCGTGCCGTACGGCGCCGTCGGAGAGCTCGATCGCGCCGAGGACGCCGCGCTTGATGAGGACGTGGCGCGGGCCAAGGTCCGACAGGGCGTGGGCCAGGGTGAGCGGGTCGTCGCCCTCGACGATCAGCCTGGCCTCGGCCTCGGTGGCGAACAGGACGTCCACGGCGGCGACGGTCTCGCGCAGCGCGGCGGACGCCTCGGCGGGCGTCCACAGGGCCCGGCGGTAGTTGACGTCCATCGACACGATCGCGCCCGCGTCGCGGGCCTCGACGATCGCGGCCCGCACCGCCTCGGCGGCCGACGCCGACAGCGCGAGGGTGATACCGGTGACGTGCAGCACGCGTGCCGAGCGGATCAGCGAGACGTCCAGGTCGGCGGGGCGGAGCCGGGATCCGGCGCTCGCCGAACGGTAGTAGCGCACGTCGACCACCTCGGACGTGCGCCTGCTCTTGATCATCAGGCCGGTGGGCGCCTCGGGATCGACCAGCATCCCCCGTACGTCGACGCCCTCGCCGGCCAGCGTCGAGCGGAGCAGTTCCCCGAACTCGTCGGCGCCCACCCTGCCGATCCAGGCCGCGCGCCCGCCGAGGCGGCAGACGCCGATGGCCACGTTGGACTCCGCGCCACCCACGCCGAGCCCGAAGTCGCGGGCGTGCCTGAGCGGGCCGGTACGCCGCGTGCTGAACAGTGCCATGCTCTCGCCGAGCGTTACCAGGTCGGTCATGGGAGAGGAGTCGTCCTTAGGGAGGTCGGTGCCGGTTTCGCCGGTCAACGGGTCGTGCCGGTGGTGAGGTCGACACCGGTCCTGGCGTCGGCGGGCGGACCGTGTCCGGTTTCGCCGGTCACCGGGTCGCCCCGAGCTTCTTGGAGATGCGCAGGGCCGTCTCGGCCACCAGGGGTCCCAGCTCTCGTACCCTCGTGGCGGTGATCCGGGAGGTGAGGCCCGAGATGGAGATCGCCGAGGTGGCGACGTCGTTGTGGTTGAAGATCGGCGCCGCGACGCAGCGCACCTCGGGCTCGTTCTCCCGGTCGTCGACCGAGTAGCCCCGCTGCCGGATCCGGCTCAGCTCGGTACGGAGGCGCGCGGCGTCGGTGATGGTGTGCCGGGTGACGTACGGCAGCCCGGCGGCCACGATCTCCTCGACTGCCTCCTCCGGCTGCCAGGCGAGGATCGCCTTGCCCACGGCGGTGCGGTAGACGGGAGCGCGGCTGCCGATGCGCGAGGCCATGCGCACGTTGGTCTCGTTCTCGACCTTGTCGATGTAGACCACGTCGGGCGGGTCGTAGACCACGAGATGGACTGTCTCCCTGGCCTCCGTCATCAGCCGGTGCGACTCCTCGGCGGCCACAGTCCGCAGGTCGAGCGTGGCCAGGTAGGCCTGCCCGAGGTGGAGGGCGCCGCTACCCAGCCGGTAGGCGCCGCTCCTGCGGTCGCGTTCCAGCAGCCTGGCCTCGATGAGCGGGGTGGCCAGCCGGAGCACAGTGCTCTTGGACATGCCGAGCGCCTCGGCGAGCCGGGTGAGCGACAGGCCGTGGCCCGCGCCCGCGTGGTCGCGTACGTGCGCGAGGACGGCGAGGGCACGCCGGAGCGAGGCCGACTGGTTGCGTTCCGGGGCGGGCTCACTCATCACGGCTTTCCATGGTGCTCTGGCAGGTCGAATACCAGGTCAAGGTAGGCGAGTACGCCGCCTCGCGCCAGTTTGCAGCACAACATTCTGCACTGCACAACAAATCGGTGATCTGCTTCCGGTGGCGGACGGGGCTTCTTAGGGTCTGCCGCCAACAGGAGGAGGCGCTTTGAAATTCCTGAACATGGCCGTGGCGGGTGTGGCCCTGCTGGCCCTCGCCGCGTGCGCGCCGTCCACCGCCCCGTCGGCGGGCGGTGGCGACGAGAAGTCCGGAACCCTGCGGGTCTGGCTCTTCGACGAGCCCAACCGTGCTCCCAAGGAGAAGGTGGTGGAAGAGGCGATCAAGGAGTTCACCGCGGCCAACGCGGGGGTGAAGGTCGAGGTCACCTACATCCCGACGACGCCGGCCCGGCACGAGAAGTTCAAGGGCGCGTTCAACGACCCGGCCAGCGCCCCCGACGTCGCCGAGTACGGCAACACCGACCTGGCCGAGTACGCCGCCGCGGGCGGCTTCGCCGACCTGAGCGCCGACCTCGCGAGCTGGCCGGAGGGCAAGGACGTCGGCACGGACCTGCTCGGGTCCGCGACCGTCGACGGCAAGGTCTACGGCCTGCCGTGGTACATCGGCATCCGGGCCCTCTACTACCGCACCGACGTCTTCGAGGAACTCGGCCTCAAGCCGCCCACGACGATCAAGGCCCTGACCGAGACCGCCCGCGAGATCCGTGAGAAGAAGCCCGACCTGTACGGCGTCGCCGTCGGCGGGGAGTACACCTTCGGCGCGCTGCCCTTCGTCTGGGACGCCGGAGGCGACATCGAGAGCCTCGACGGCGACGCCGCCCGCAAGGGTGTGAAGAACTACACCGACCTGCTCAAGGATGACAACTGCCCGCCGCAGGCGTGTGCGAGCCTCACCGGCGGCAAGACCGTCGAACTGTTCGCCAGTGGCAAGGCCGCGATGGGCATCCTGGGCAACTTCAGCAGGTCCGCGGTGGACGCGGGCGCGGCGGCGGGCAAATACGCGGTGGTGCCGCTGCCGGGCACCGAGGAGGGGACGATCGCCCCTGCCTTCTCCGGCGGCAACAACCTCGGCGTCATGAAGAACAGCGGGCACCGCTCGCTGGCCGTCAAGTTCGTCCAGCTGCTGGGTGGCAAGACCTACCAGACCAAGATGTACGAGGCCATGGGGAACCTGCCCACCCTGACCTCCGCGCGGGACGAGCTCGCGGCCTCGGACCCCTTCCTCAAGCCGTTCCTCGACACCGTCGCGGCGGGTACCCGCTTCGTGCCGATCGACCCGGCCTGGGTGAAGATCGACAACCAGAAGGTCATCCCGACCATGCTGCAGAAGATCGCCACGGGGCAGTCCACAGTCGAGCAGGCCACCGAGGAGGCCGCCGCGGCGGTGAAGGCGGCGTTCGGCCGGTCATGACCACCGCCACCACGACGACGGCGGGCTCCGGGGCCGGGGTCCGCCGGGCGGTGCCGCGCCCCGGCGGCGGGCTCAGGCCGTGGCTCTACCTGCTGCCCTCTGCTGCCGTGCTGCTGCCGCTCTTCGGCTACCCGATCTACATGCTCGGCCTGCTGTCGGTGTTCGACTACCGGCAGGCCCAGGTCAGCGGGGGAGAGCCGACGAGGTTCATCGGCTTCGAGAACTACGCGACGCTCCTGGGCGACCAGCGCTTCTGGTCGGTGCTGGCGCAGACCCTGGTGTTCGCCGCGGCTCTGGTGGTCGCGACGCTGGCCGTCGGCGCGACCCTCGCCGTCGTGCTCACCAGGGCGGGCCGGGTGCCCCGGCTGCTGCTGTCGCTGGCGGCCATGGCCGCCTGGGCCGCGCCCGCCATGACCGGCTCGACGGTCTGGATGTTCCTCTTCGACGCCGACCTGGGCCTGGTCAACCAGGTCCTGGGCATCGAGGGCTATAACTGGTTCTACGACAAATGGGTGACCTTCGGGGTCGTCGGTGCCACGGTGGTCTGGCACTCCTTCCCATTCGTCATGGTGACCCTCTACGCCGGGATCCAGGCCATTCCGCTCTCCGTCCTGGAGGCGGCAGCCCTGGACGGCGCCTCCGCGTGGAACTCGTTCTGGCGGATCATCGTGCCGATGCTGCGGCCGCTGATCACGATCGTGGTCATTCAGTCGATCATCTGGGACTTCAAGATCTTCACGCAGATCTATGTGATGACCAACGGCGGCGGCATAGCTGGGCAGAACTCGGTGCTCAACGTCTACGCCTACCAGACGGCCTTCGGCTCGTCGGAGTACGGGCTTGGCGCGGCGATCGGCGTCGTCATGACCCTGATCCTGCTCACGGTCACCCTCTTCTACATCCGTGCCCTCTACCGTACGGGGGAGAAGCTGTGAGCAGGTCCCGCCTGGTCGCCAACGCCGTGGCGCTGGTCACCGCGTTCGTCACCCTCTTCCCGATCTACTGGATGGTGCTCTCCGCGCTCAAGCCCGCCGGGGAGATCCAGTCACTCCAGGTGCGCCCGTGGACCCTGGCACCCACCTTCGAGCACTTCCGGCGGGTGCTCGGTGGCGAGAACTTCGGCCGCTACCTTCTCAACAGCCTGGGTGTCGCCCTGACCGTCGTCGTCCTGTCCGCGCTGGTGGCCTTTCTCGCCGCGGTCGCGGTGACCCGGTTCCGCTTCCGGTTCCGTACCACCGTGCTGATCATGTTCCTGGTGGCGCAGATGGTGCCGGTGGAGGCGCTCACCATCCCGCTGTTCTTCCTCGTCCGCGACCTCGGCGGGGTGGTGCCCGGCGTGGGCCTCAACACCCTGGGCTCGCTCGTCCTGGTCCACCTGGCGTTCTCGCTGCCGTTCGCCGTCTGGATGATGAGGGGGTTCGTGGCCGCGGTGCCCGAGACGCTGGAGGAGGCTGCGATGATCGACGGTGCGAGCCGGCCGGTGATCCTGTGGCGGATCCTCTTTCCCCTCGTCGCGCCGGGACTGGTCGCCACGAGCGTCTTCTCGTTCATCACCGCCTGGAACGACTTCATCTTCGCCAGGACCTTCATCATCTCGGCCAGGGACAACCAGACGCTGCCCTCGGCCCTGCTGGTCTTCTTCAAGCCCGACGAGAACGACTGGGGCGGCATCATGGCGGCCTCGACGCTGATGACCGTTCCTGTGCTGATCTTCTTCGTGGCCGTCCAGCGCAGGCTGGTGGCCGGGCTGGGCGGGGCGGTGAAGGACTGACACCCGCCGGGCTCCGTTCCCCTCTGTACCGATAATTTTTGCCTGGACCAGGGCAGAACTGTCCCTCGGGATGGTTGACAGGCCAAAATTGGTCCGTGGTCAGGATCGGATCGGTAGGAATGAGCGATTGCGAGGGTGGGAGGCTTCCGCCAGTTCTGGGCCAGTTGTTCGCTGACGAGGCCGACGGGAGCGGCGGGGGCGAGGGCCGGAGGCTCTCGGTGGACCTGCCACCGGGTGACGTGGTGTGGCCCGACCCCGGTTACGCTCAGCTCTCCCTTCGTCGCCGTCCGGCGTTCTGGCTCAGCGAGGTGGCCGTCTCAGGTGAGTACTGGGCACGGCTGCGGGCGCAGCACGAGCACTCCGGCCTGTGGCCGGTGCTGCTGGAGGATTCGGTGCAGCCCTGGTCGGCCGGTCAGATCGCCCCGGACACCGCCGTCGAGATCGACAACTACCACGCCGCCGCGTTCATGGCCGAGGTCTGGTCCGACTGGATCGCCAAGGCCCACATCGACCAGCTCGAAATCCTCGACCCCTTCGGAGTCGAATGTCCGGGTCCGGCCCCGGCGGGAAGGCTCGCCGCCGATCCCGGCGTGGTCGCCGACTGGTACGCGGGCCTGGTGGCCGAGCGCAGGACCCCGCTCGGACTCGTCGCGGTCGAGCGCGGGGCCGACGCCCTCGCCGTCATGGGCTGGCAGGGCGCCCTGAACCACAACGAGTGGATGGTCCCGCTCGCGGCGGTGGTACGGAGCTGGGAGGACAGGTTCGGGGTGCGGCTGGTCGGGATGGGGTTCAACACCCTCGACCTCAGCGTCGCCGCGCCCCCGACGACCTCGGAACACGCCCTGCACGTCGCCGCGGAGCACTGGACGTTCTGCCCCGACAGCATCATCCAGGGCGCGGGGAGCCTCATCGACTACGCCGAGCAGATCAAGGGCAGGAACGCCTGGTCGTTCTGGTGGGACTGAGCTCGCCCGTCGTGGGTCCCCCCGGGGTGCCCTTCGTCGAGGGAGGGCTTCCTCGGGGAGCGTGGACTCCCCAATGTGGATCTTTGCGAGGGATCTACCTCGGGGTGATCTCTCCTCGGGCGCGGAAGGGCCTCGGGTGCGGGGCGCGGGGTGTGGATCACCCTCGCGCGACTGGGCCCCTCGTGGGCGCGGAAGGCCCTCGGATACGGGCCTCCGGGGTGTGAAACCCGAGATCGGCAAGACGTTCTCGCTGGTAGGGCGGTTGTTGGTGGGACGGGGTCTCCGATGGGCTTTTCTTGAAGCTTGTAGGTAGATCTTCTGGGGTTTTCATGACATTTGCTTTGCTTTGTCCGATTTCGGTGGGTAGTGTCCACGGATATCGGTTGGCGACCTGCCCTTCACAAGAGGGAGCGGCCGGCCGACGTCGAATCCCACCGGGCCCGCAGGGCCCAGGGAGCCGGGGAACCACTTTCCCGGGGTGAATCCGCCGCGAATGTGCGGCGGTAGGGCAACTCCATCGCCCGAACCCGTCAGCTAACCCGGTAGACGAGCTGGAGAGGAGATCCCCCTCATGGATCACCGCGTCACCGCGTCGGTGCCCGCCCTGCCCGTGCCGACCACCTGAACTTCATCTCCGTCCTTCGCCGCCGCGCCTGAGCGCGGCACCTGGACCGTGCTCCGCGTAGTGATCCGCTGATCTCGCCACGCCGCTTTTCCGAAGAGCGCGTCCCCGCCAGTGCACCCCTTGTCGTGTGTCGCAACTGGCTGCCCCGTTCCCTCGTGAAAGAGCCCCTTCCTCATGCGTCTCCCCTTTGACCTGCCCAAGACCGGTCTGATCAAGAACCTCTCGTACAAGAACCTCTCGTACAAGAACCGTCTCACCACCGCCGCCCTCGTCGGCGCGAGCGTGCTCGTCTCCGGCGGCGTCGCCTCCGCGCTGCCCGCCTCCCCCACCGTCGCCGCCCCCGCCTCCGCCGCCTCCCCCGGCGCGGACACCGAGGTGGCCGCCAACGAGGTCGTGCTCCTCAAGGGCTCGACCAGGGCCTCCTACTTCTGGGACGACTCCTCGGGCCGGGCCGGCGACACCGGTCTGCCGGCCAGTGGCAAGCCGATGCAGAAGGGCATGATCGCCAGCCCGAGCTGGCCCCTGTTCACCGAGGGCTACGTCGTCTACAAGGGCAAGAAGGCCAAGTTCTTCGTCGGTGACCGCGGTCCCGGCGTGCCCTCCAACGTGGGCGTCATGATCGACATTGACGCCAAGACCTTCGCCGACCTGACCGGTGGCCGGTTCAACCCCGCCACGCTCGGTGTGGACGGCAACGGCGGCATGGGCCACATCGACGTCAAGTACGTGGTCACCAAGTGGGGTGACGGCGTGGGCAAGAAGAACCACCCCGTGGCGTTCTCCACCGGTGCCTGGCGTTACCGGGACGCGAACCCGGCGAAGCCTCCGCAGACGGTCCTGGTCAAGGACGAGCAGTCCAAGAAGGCTGTGAAGACCCAGCAGGTGAGCCAGACGTTCGCCAAGCCCAAGATCATGTCCGAGCCCCTCACCGCGCCCGGGGCGATCGTCGCCGCCAAGCCGGTCGCCCTGTCCGGCGCCGGTGCCAAGGCCACCGAGCAGGGTGTCCGGGACCTGGGGGCCACCGCCCCGGTGGCGGCCGTGACCCCGGCCGGTCCCTCCGCCACCACGGCCGCCACCCTGGCCCTGGCGGGAGTGCTCGCCGCGGGCGGTGCCACCTACCTGGTCGCCGGCCGTCTCCGCCGCAGGGCGGTCGCTGAGCAGAGCTGAGGCCCGGCGCGATCTCCGGCCGTCCCGCACCGACGCGATCGATGAGCTCACCGCCCCGGTAACGCCCGGGCGGTGAGCTCCTGCTGTGGCCCGTGCCCTTTCTGAAAGGGCACGTGCCACGGCAGGATCAGACCTCGAGCCTCTCCTCGATGCCGCGCAGGAGGTGCCGCGCGAGCGCGAGGTTGGCCCGGTTCCGGTCGAGGGCCATGTAGATGAACAGGCCTTTGCCGCTCCGGCCGGAGAGCGGGCGGATCACGTGGTACTGCGTGCCGAGCGTGATGAGGATGTCCTCGATGCCGTCCTTGAGACCGAGCGACTCCATGGTCCGCATCTTGGCCTTGACGACCTCGGTGTTACCCGCGGCCGCCACCTGGAGGTCGAGATCCTTGGAACCGCCGAGCGCGCCCAGCGCCATCCCGCTGTTGTAGTCGACGATGACCGCGCCGATGGCGCCGTCGATCGCCATCATCTCCTTGAGAGAGATGTCCATGTTGCCCATTTCTGTCTCCGATCACTGGGTTATCGACATGCGCGAGGTGATGGCGGCCAATCTGGCCGCCGTCTTGCGGCCCTCCAGCCGGAGCAGCCCGAGGTTGGTCCCCGGGCGTGCCAGGACTGTGAGGACGATCTTGGGTCCGGCGGCGTAGCAGGCCGCGTAGCCGTTGGTGCCGGAGATCAGCGTCTCCTCGAAGGTGCCCTTGCCGGCCATGCCCGTCATCCGGCGGCTGAGGGCCAGGAGCGCGGAGGAGAGCGCGCCGGTCTGCTCGGCGGCGGTGTCGCGGCCCAGATCACTGGCCAGGGTCAGGCCGTCGACGCTGCACACGATGCTCCCGTCCACGTCGGGGATGCGCTCTCGCAGCAGCGCCATCTCCCGGCGTATCTCCTCACGCAGTTCCACCGGCACCCTCCTTCCGATCAGCTTCAGCGTCCGCAGCCTTATCGGCGGCATCGAACCAGGCTCAAGTCAGTGCCTCCAATGCGTTCCTGAGCCGGATGAGCAGGTTGACGTCGGCCGGATCCCCGGTGGCTCCGGGGAGTGACGCAGGCGTCGCCAGGGAGCCCGTTCCGGCTGCCGGGATCTCCGTGGCCCCCCTCGTCCGTCTCGGCAGCGGGTCCTGCGCGGCGGGTGCGGCGGCCGCGTCGGGTTCCGGGACGCGCAGCAGCCCACGGGAGGCGAGCTGCCGTACGGCGAGCAGCACCGAGTACGCCGGGCGGCCCAGCTTGCGTGCCAGGTCGGCCGGGGTCGCCGTGGAGTCGGCGCCGACCAGCACCTCCCACTGCAGCGAGCTCAGCACCACCCGCTGGGCGGCGATGCGCCTCCGCGGGACGACCGGGAGCATGTCCAGCTCCGCGGACGGCCAGGTCTGTTCCAACTGCGCCTTCCTCCGCTTGCACTCCCGGAGCAGGCCGGCCGCGTCGAAGTACCAGTGCGGTCCGAGCCAGTGCCGCTCTCCCCGCCGGAATCTGGGCCGGTGCCCGGTCGACTCCAGCAGGAAGTAGCTGGCGTCGAGCACCGTGCTCAGCACGCAGAACTCCAGCTCGCCCCTGGTGAGCAGACCCTGGGCGAGGAGCCGGTCGCCTCCGAGGATCTGCGGGGCGGCGACCGGCGGCTCG
>NZ_JBEXUE010000062.1:0-31670 GCF_040614275.1 Streptosporangium sp. NPDC006013 | reverse complement strand
CCGCCGCCCGCTGCGTGCCCTGCGACGATCCGGCCGACCTGGCGGCGCGGTCGCCGAGCACGGTGACCGGGTGCTCGGGGCCAGCGGGAACACCCTCTTCGACGTGCGGAAGGACGGCACGGACGCCAGGCAGGTCGGCCTCGGCGACCGCACCCTCGACATGATCGGCTTCGCTGGTGACGGCACCGCGTACGTGTCGTCCAGGCCGCAGGGCACGATCTACCGCTATCGCACGGGCGACACCGCGCTCACCGAGGTCGGTACCCCCAGGACCGGCGAGGAGACCCGCCGGTTGGTGCCCGAGGGCGACACGCTGCTCGGCTTCTCCGGCAGCGGCGGCATGTGGACGATGGACGTGCGCACCGGCCAGGCCGCGTTCACCGACTTGATCGAGGCGGGCCTGCCGACCGGCTCGGAGCGCCCGCAGTCGATGCTGCTCGACCGCGACCGGACGCTGTACGTCGGCGGCCACTTCTCCCTCACCATCCGCGACCTGCGCAGCGGCGACCAGCGCCGGATCTGGCTGCCGGGAGAGCCGAAGGACCTGGTCCGCCGCGGCGACAAGATCTACGCCGCGATCTACCCCAGCGGGCAGATCATCGAGATCGACCGGCGCGACCGCGTCCGCAGCCTCGGCTACCTCGGTCACGGCCAGCAGCGGCCGTGGGATCTGGAGTACGACCCCCGCACCGACAAGCTGCTCGTCGCCTCGGCTCCACTGGGCGCCAACTTGAAGGGGGCCCTGTCGGTCGTCGACCCCGACACCGGCAAGATGGACGTCTACCTGGACGTCATCCCCGACCAGAGCCTCATGAGCCTCTCGCTCGACTCCCGCAAGGGCATCGTCTACCTCGGCGGCGACGTGCTCGGCGGCGGCGGCACCCCGCCGGTGAAGACGTCGGCGTCCGTCGCGGCGTTCGACCTGCGCAGCCGCAAGGTGCTCTGGCAGGTGGACCCGGTCGCCGGCTACCGGACCTTCCAGGACATCAAGGTGCACGACGGCGTGCTCTACGGGGTCTACAAGCGCAACGCGAGCTGGTTCGCGATGGACCTGGCCACCCGCACGATCACCCACCAGGGCCCGCTGCCCGGGTACGGCGAGCTGACCGTCCACCGGGGCCGCGTCTTCACCTCCACCTTCTTCGGCGGCGGCAACGTTTACGAACTGGGCACCGAGGCCAAGCTCGTGGCGACCGGCCTGGGAGACGAGTGGTACACCAACCCGCAGCTCCACTTCGAGCGCGGCTCCTGGAACGCCTGGGCCCTGGCCGGGCGTGATCTGGCGCTGATCCGGCTCGATCCCCGCTGCCCGACCTTGACGATCCCTCCGGCCTGAGATCGGGCTTCGAAGCAGACCCAGCCAGGTTCACGAGGCCCTCGTGAACCTGGCACAGCCGGATCAGATGAGCGTCATGTCGCGATGGCCCAGATGTTGTCGTCCACAGCCTGTGCTCCCCTGGCCGCGAAGAAGAGCTCGTCCTGCGTGAGCGACTCCTCCCGCCCGGCGCCCAGATCCCAGACCTTGAAGTTCATGGGCATCCATGGGATGTGGCTCGCGTTGGTTGTCTCGAAGCCGCCGTAGCCGTGGATGACGATGTAGTGCCGGATGCTCCCGGACGCGTTCGGAGACCAGGGCAACTGGCCAGGCTTGACGAGAACGGCGACCGGCCTGCCCCTCGACAGCGACGTCACAATCGTGTTGAGTCCGATCTCCCTGGCGGTCCCGCTGGGAGGGATGTTGTAGTCCTTGTAGGGGAAGTCCTGGGGCACGCTTGCGTTGAGGCCGAGTTTCATCATCCACGGCATCGTTCCGAGGGCGGTCGTCTCCGAGATACCGGCCAGGCTGGACTGCGAGGGAGCCGAGATGCCCATCGTGGCGATGATCGTCTGCGCCGCTCCGGGACCGCACCAGTTCGACTTCTCCTGATACTTGGCGGAGAGAGTCATGTCCAGGGCACGCACGGGCCTCATCCACGCGCCGGCGATACCGAAGGTGGCGTCGGCCACCACATAGGGCCGTCTGAGCGCGGTCCATCCGGTCCAGCATGCGCGACTTCCGTTAGTCGTCATCGTCGGGCACGACTGGGGGAGGCTGACGCCGTTGCCGCCGAACCAGAGCCTCATGTTGACCTGGAAATTGGTGTACGCGCCGGGGTTGATGAAGGAGATGGCCCGCACTTGCGTGCGTGCCGAGTTGAACTCCAGGCACACCTGATAAGCGGTCCCGTTGTAAGTTCTGGAATTGGAACAGGTCCTGTTCCCGGAACTTGGGGGGTATTCCCCCCAGGTGCCGGCCTGCGCGGGGAGCGCGGGGACGGTGACGAACGCGAGCACCGTTCCGGTCAGGACCGCGAGTAATGCTCTGATCATTCTTCGCACGAGCTTGCTTCCTTTGTGTCGAGGGCATGGTTGGTCGAGAGGCCCATATCGGTTCAGGCCGAAGTGAGGAGGGGCTGTCCTCACGCCTGGGGAACGGCAAGCCTGTACAGCCGCTCGTTGATCTTGTAATAGAGATTGCCGAGGCCGTCGGCCGTCAGGCCTTCCATCCCTGGGATCGTCAGCAGCACGGTCAGCACCTTCGTCGACTTGTTGATCTTGAAGATCTGGTCGCCCATCGTGCCGTACACGTGGAGGGGATCCTGGGTCACGGTCAGCAGCACCCCGTCGCGCCAGGCCAGACTGGGCTTACCGGCATAGTCGGGGTCGGGGAACAGCCGTCTGGCCGTGATCGCCGCGGGCCGCGCCGGATCGAGGGTGAACAGTGAGCCGCCCGCCAGGCCCCAAAGCTCACCGTCCACCTCCGCGAGGGCTGTGACGGCCTTGGGCGCCGTCAGCGGGAGCGGATGTGGGCGCACGGCACCGGTGGCGGGGTCGAAGGAGAACAGTGTGGCCGACGCCCCCGGCGCGTAGACGGGGTCGACACCCAGAGCGCCGCGCGTGGAGGTGCCGCCGAACAGCTTGCCTCCCGCGTAGGCCAGCGAGACGACGGACTGGTTCGGCACCACGCAGAGGGTCCGCCCGGCCGTGCCTTCCTTCCAGACGGTGAGGGCGCCGCTGCGTTTGCCGTACTTCGGCACCGTGCCCATGTAGACGGTGCCGTCCGGCCCGCCGGCGAGCGCGTATGGCCGGTCCTGCGGCGGCGGGCCCTTGCCCGGCTCGCAGTCGTCGGCCTTGTCTCCCGCCTCACCGCCGGTGTACCTGAGCGTGGGCGGCCGGGAACCTGCGGGGTTGTGGCTGTAGAGCTTGGCCGACGGGTAGACGCCCAGGTAGAGCAGGCCGTTGTGTGCCAGCAGGCTGTCGGTCTGGCTGAGCCCATTGAGGGTCGGCGTGTCCGGCCGGCCGTCGTCGCCGTCGCCCCGCAGCGGGTCGTAGACACCGATGCCGCCGGTCAGGTAGCCGCCGGTGTAGATGTCGCCGTCGGGCCCCGCGCCGAGCGCGTTGATCGCGGCGGGCAGGACGGGTGCGCCGGAGACGACCCTGCTACTCCAGTTGCCGCTCGCGGGGTCGTACTTGAAGATCCTGGTGCCGTCCGAGGCCGCGCCGAGGCCGACCAACGTGCCGTCGGCCCAGGTGTACCCGGTGACGTCGAGTCCGGGCCGGACGGAGGTCGCCCGCACGGACCCGGTGCCCACGTCGTAGGAGTGCAGCAGACCCTCCTTGACGAACCAGACCTTGCCGTCGCGAGCCGGCGAGTGGTGCAGGTCCACGTCGGTGATCGCGGCGTCGGTGACGGCGGCGTGCGAGCCGTCGGCGTTGCGGACGACGCGCAGGACGAGCAGCGTGCGGTCGATCCAGGCGAACAGCCTGTCCCCCGTCCAGGTGAGCCCGCCCACCATGGAGTTGTGCGCATAGGCCGCCGGAAGGAGACTGTCCACGCGCCCCGTGACGTTGTCGAACCTGGTCAGCGCGGCGTTCGTGCCGGTGCCCAGGTACGTGGCGTTGGCGTCCGGGTCGTGGGCGAGGCTGCGCACGTACTGAGCACCGGCCGCGATGGGCACGTTGCCGATCGTGGTGAAGGCGCCGTTGTCGTACTTGAAGTAGCGGCCGTCGTTGTAGGTGCCGCCGTACACCTTCCCGCCCGCTCCCGGCTCCAGGTCCCAGATGAACGAGTAACCGCCCTCCGCCCGCCCGAGGTCGGTGACCGTGGACTGGCCGGGGACGTACCGGTAGAGCTTGGAGTTGGGATAGGTGCCGAGGTAGACGCTGCCGTCGGTGGCGGTGGCCGCCGCCCAGCCGCCGATGGTGGGCGTGACCGCGGTGTCGGGAATGGTGATCTTCCGGGTCACCTCCTCGCCGGCCACGTCGATCACGGCGAGCTGTGGGTTGGCGTCGGCGGTGCCGGTGTAGAGGGCGTAGGCGCTGCCACCCGAGAAGGTGGTGGCGTTGGGCACGCTGCTCTCGATCTGCACGCCCAGATCGGTCAGGTCCCTGGTGATCAGCACCTCGTCCCAGTAGGCGGTGCCCACGTCGGCCACACCCGAGTAGATGAGGGCCGAGACGGTGGCCGTGCCGGTGGGCGCGACGCCCGAGGCCGTGACGCGGTTCCACCGTCTGCCCGTCACCGAGGCGTTCGCGCCGCCGTCGAGAAGACGGCCGGAGGCATCCCTGAAGCGCAGATACAGATGCGCGGTGCCGCTAT
Organism: Streptosporangium sp. NPDC006013; assembly: GCF_040614275.1. NCBI lineage: Bacteria > Bacillati > Actinomycetota > Actinomycetes > Streptosporangiales > Streptosporangiaceae > Streptosporangium > Streptosporangium sp. NPDC006013. Next base: position 27,031 of record NZ_JBEXUE010000062.1, on the reverse strand, counting down.
CGGCCCAGACCTCGGCGTGCAGTGTGTAGCGAGTCCCCGCCGCGGCGGGCAGGCCCGGCATGCTCTCCCTGCCGTACGCGGCCCCCGGGTCTGTGTCGGCGACACGCGCAGTGGTGCGCCCGTCCCAGACCACGGCGCTGACGCCGCCCGGGCTGTGCGAACCGCTCCATCCGGCCAGCCCCTCGTCGAAACCTCCGTTGACGATCCGCAGGTCGGCCGCGGACGCCGACGTGAACGGCACCGCGAGCAGCGCCGCCAGGAACGCCATCGCCACCGCCCCGCGCAGGGCGCGGCTCACGCGCCTGTACCTGTTCTGCGGACAGGCATCGGCCCCGCCAATAGGTCCTCCAGGCGAATCTGCACAGCGCGCCACCTCCACGATGCGTTCATTTGTGTTCAATTTCAGCCATGACCGTAATCTCGTATGGCGCCCCCGCGCCCACCGCATGAACCGGCGGGCGCGGGGATCCCCTCACGGCGTGGACGTGTTGTAGCCGTAGGACGTGTCCCTCTTGTCGCGATCCGGCAGCAGACTGTCGTTGTCGGCGATGGCCGCCGGTCTGGCAGTCGTCAAGCGGGTCATCGAACGGGTCAAGTTCTGCTCCCCGGGTTAAGGCCGGCCCGCGGGCGGCGGGCTGAGCATGATCGTTAGTTTGCATACTGTGTCGATTACGGTCAAGGCCCAAATAAATGAAACGGGACCAAGGTGGACCAACGTCCAACGCTGGCCGAGTCCCCCTGGTTCGGTTCGGGAAGTTCACCTTGACCTACCGGAAACCGGCGTGTGCTCCGCGACGCAGGCCCAGCTCGGCCCAGCCGATACCGCGCGAGTTGGCGACGCGGCCGGTGATCGGCACGCCAGTGCCGGTGGCGGCACGGGTGCGCGGGTCGTAGTAGACCCGGCCCTGCTCGTCGGGCGGGGAGGCGTCGAGGCCGTGGGCGGCGTCGAGCTTGTCGACCCACGCGCCCGCGGCGATGTCCCACACATGCATGGGACCCGGACTCGCGCTGCCGAATGAGCAGGGCGTCCTGAAGCGGCACGCCCAGCTCGGTGATCCTGCCCAGGGTATGGGCCTCGGCGGACCCCTGGAGCGCCGGCACGGCGGATGCCGCGACGACGATCGCTAATAATTTTCCTATTAGGGTCATGACCGGAAACCTAAAGACCGCTAATCTTTCCGTCATGGGTCGATTTCGGCAACGACCGAATTGGAAAGACTCATGCGTCTACCCCCTGCCCCTGCTTCTCCTCCCTGCCCACGCCGCCGCGCTGCCCGGCGGAAAGGTCTGCTCCGTCGTCACGCACGGCCGTCCGCGCGCGACCTCGCCCTCGAACCGGGTCGATCTGGGCGGCCACACCTTCGGTACGGACGGCCGGGTCCGCGCCGAGGCCTCTTCCCACATCGGAGCGGTGTCCTACGACCCACTCCCATCCATGACGACCGGAAAGGTTCCCCCCACATGATCCAGCGTCGTAGATTCCTGCAGCTCACCGCCGTCGCGGGCGGCTCCGCACTGCTGCCCGCCGCCCCCGCCCACGCCCACACCGCCGCCGAAGGCGAGGTGACCGTCCTGGGCCCCGCCAGCGTCACCAGCGCCCTCGGCAACGGCGAGTTCGTCGGCGGCGTGCTCTACGCCGGCACCCGTGGGCTGTCACCCAACGTCGTGGGCGCATACGACCTGGCCCGCGACACGGTGACCGGGCACACCGACATCCCCACGGGCATCGGCGTGTGGGCGATGTGCGCCGTCGGCACCGATGTCTACATCGGCACCCACGGCCGCTCCGACCTCTACCGGCTCGACACGCTCACCGGCGCGCTGTCCAAGGTGGGCGCCTACAGCCACCCCTACATCTGGGGCCTGGCCTCCTCACCCGACGGCAAGGTCTACCTGGCGATCTCCGAACCGGGCCGGGTCGTGGAGTACGACCCGGCCACCGGAACGAGCCGCGACCTGGGCGTCATCGTCGAGGGTGAGGCGTACGTGCGGAGCATCGCCGCCGACGCCACCACCGTCTACGCGGGTATCGGCGCGCACGCCCACCTGATCGCGATCGACCGGGCCACGGGTGCCAAGCGCGACATCCTGCCCGCCGAACTGGCCGCCCGCGACTTTGTCGCGAGCCTGACGATCTCCGATACCCACCTCGCGGGCGGCATCTCCTCCAACGGCGAGGTGCTGGTGATGTCGAAGTCGGACCCGTCCGATCACCGGGTGCTCGCCACCGGTGAGAAGTACATTCCCTCGGTCCTGCTGCACGACGGCTATGTCTACTTCACCGGGCGGCCCACCGGCACGCTCTACCGCTGCCGGCTGGACGGCGGCGCGGTGGAGACGCTCGGCGTGGCGCTTCCCGAGGCGGCCACCCACCGGCTGCTCTCGCACGAAGGCCGCATCTACGGCGTCCAGGACGGCGCGGTCTTCGTCTATGACCCGGCCGACGGCTCACTCGACTACGTCAACCTCGTCCAGCGGGGGTTCAGGGCCGCGCCGGAGCAGCCCATGTCCGTGCACTCCGACGGGCGGCGGGTCTACGTCGGTGGCAAGGGCGGCGCCGACATCCACGACCTGAAGGCGGGTACCAGCACCCGCCTCGGCATCCCCGGCGAGCCCAAGACCGCGCTCACCGTGCGGGACGTCACCTATCTCGGCGTCTACACCCAGGGCCTGCTGTATGCGCACCGGGCCGGCGAGCCGTCGGCCACGTTGCTCGCCAAGACGGGCAACCAGCAGGATCGCCCCCGCGACCTCGCCCACGACGCGCTGACCGGGCTGATCGCGATGACCACCCAGCCCGAGCCCGGCCAGCTCAACGGCGCGCTGTCGCTCTACTCCCTCCGCACGGGGAAGCTGGACACCTACCGGCCGGTCGTCGAGCGGCAGAGCCTGTACGCCGTCACCTGCCGGGTCGGGGTCGCCTACCTCGGCACCAATATCCAGGAGGGCCTCGGACTTCCGCCGGTCACCACGACCGCCCGGCTGGCCGCCTTTGACCTGCGCGCGCGCAAGCTGCTGTGGCAGCTCGAACCCGTGCCGGGTGCGAAGGTCGTCCGAGGCCTGGCGCACACGCCCCTGGCCGTGTACGGCGTGACGGACACTGGGATCCTGTTCGAGTACGACCTGTTGCACCGCAAGGTCACCCGCACCGTGAAGGTCGGTGCGAAGGGGAGCGACCTGCATGTGTCCGGCCTGGTCGCCTACACCACCGACGGTGACGCGATCTACAAGGTCGACCTCGTGACGTTCGCCGTGAAGACCATCGCCTCCGGCCTGGCGGGCGAGTGGTTCGGTGGCGAGCCGAAGCTGGCCCTCGACCCCTCGCGCAAGGCACTGTACGGCGTGCGCGGCCGCGACCTGGTCCGGATCGCCGTCACCGGGCGGCGCTGACCACGGCCGGGCCGGTCATCCCCGGGCCGCGAGCACCGTGGCCCGGGGCCTCGCGCACATCACCGCGCGGGCAGGGGCGTCCACACAGTTGCTCTGGGCGCCACCGCGAGCGCTTTTACGCCAGATGCCGCAGGAATGCTGACCGTCAACCATCGTTGAGCGTCCTCCCTGGATAAATCACACCAATTAGAGCGTAACGGCTATCTCTCAATGGGGTGGCGGAGGGCGGCCTCACTGATCAGGGCGCGTAGGGTAACCGGCTCCTGCCGCCTGAGGATGGTCTTGCGTGTCGTCCGGACGGCGACGAACTCCCCGAGCTCGGTGGCGCTGCTCAGACCTTGCATGGCGGACACGAACGTCCGGGCATACGCCTCTGTCTGTAGCAGCCCCGGCATCAGATAGGCCTCGTAAGTTTGGATCTCGGTCGCCGTCGATTCGAGCCGTATCAGGTCTACGTACGAAGGTGCCAATGCGTCGCCGTGCTCGACCTACCAGCCGCGTCGCTCCTGCTGTATCTCAGCTGCGACGATCATGAGCTTGTCGCGGACGTTTGGGTCGGTGACTCCGTAGGCATCCAGGATCGGAGTCTCGCTGGCGCTCGCCACCGGCGGCGTGCTGGTCGCGGTTCGGGACTGCGGGTCCTCCAGGATCCCGTACCCGAGACAGGCGGAGGAGGAGGCCCAGAGCGGCCGGGGCCTCGCCCTGGTCGACACCCTGGCGGCCCGCTGGGGCTTCCACCCATCCCCCGGAAGCACGAGCGTCTGGTTCCAGCTCGCCACGCCCTCGCCCGGCCTGGGCGGAGACGGCTGATCACTCGGGGCTGTTCCCCTGGCTTTGGCTTGTCGCCTCCTGCCCGGCCTGGGCGGGGGTGGCTGATCATTCGGGGTTGTTCCCCGAGGCGTGACCGGCGTCGTAGGGGGTGGTGACGCCCTCGTAGGCGAAGTGGAAGGTCATGCCGAGGGTCGCGTGGCCCAGGTCGTGACAGTGCGACAGCCAGATGCCCGGGTTGTCGGCGCGCAACGCGACCTCCCAGACCTCACCAGGGCCGACGTCGAAGGTGTCCATCCACAGCTCTCCGGTGGCGGGTACGCCGTTGCGGGACAGCACGCGGACGTGGTGGCCGTGCGGGTGGATGGGATGGACGTCCCCGCTCCGGTTGGCCACCGTGATCTTCACCAGCTCGCCCTCGCGTAGCACGGGGGTGGTGATGCGCGGCCAGACCTCGCCGTTGACCGTGTGGGCCAGGGTGGGGATCCCGTCCAGCATGGCCAGACCCCGATCCAGGATCCAGGTGACCTCCCGGTCGAACCGGTCGAACCGGTCGGGTCGGCCGGATCCGCCGGGCTTCGCGGGGCCGTCCGAGTCGTACGTCGCGATGTCCAGCAGGGGACCGGCGGCCGGTGCCGGGGCGGTGCCCGAGCCGGGGGTGACCAGCAGGCCGAGGTCGGAGCGGCCGTCCACCGAGAGCAGGACGGGTGTGGCGGGCATCGTGAAGGTCAGGTCGTAGCGCCCGCCCGCGGCCAACTGGACCCGCCGGTCCCCGATCTCGCCGGGCCGTGACAGGTCCCGGCCGTCCACGGCGGCGATCCGGTACGGCGTGCCGCTCAGGCCCAGCGTCCGCCGGACGTTGTCGGTCGCCGTGACGCGGAGCCGGACCGGCGTCCCCGGGGTGACCCCGAGCCGAGCCAGGCCGTCCACCGGGCCTTCGTCGTCGACGGCCACCGTCTGGACACCGCCGAGCACATGGGTGGAGACGGTGTGATCCGACACCTTCGCCACGGCATCAGGTGAAGAGCCGGAACCGAGTGGTCCGCCCGCGGCACCCGAGGGGGAGCCGAGTGGATCCGCGCGGTCCGGAAGGCCGGGAGGGGAGGTGCCCTCGCCGGTGGCCGCCGGGTCGACGACGAGCATGCCGTACAGGCCCATCCGGACCGCCGGGTCCGACAGGTCGTGGCTGTGGTACCAGTAGCTGCCCGGGTCCTCGGCCAGGAAGCGGTAGACGAACTCGCCTCCCGGCTTCACCGCGTCCTGGGTGACGCCCGCGACGCCGTCCTCGCCCACCGGGACGTCATAGCCGTGCCAGTGCAGGGTCACCCCGATGCCGGGCATCGCGTTGCGCAGCCGTACCTCGACCAGTTCCCCCTGGCGGACGCGGATGGTGGGACCGGGCACCGTGCCGTCGAACGTCCACGCCTCGACGCGCCGGCCGGAGGCCAGGGTCACGGTCGCGGGCTTGGCGGTGAGGGTGAAGCGTCGTACCTTCGCACCGGTGGCCGGACCGCGCAGGTCCGTCACCGCCCTGGTCGTGGCGGCGGGCCGGACGGTGCTCTGGGCGCCGTCCTGGTGGTGAGCGCCGAGATCCAGCGTCGCCGGTATCCGGCTCGACCACGCCGACAGCCCCGCCCAGACCAGGGCCGCGCACAGCACCGCGATCCCCGCCGTGGTGCTCCACCTCCCACGCGCCACGGTTCCGGTCGTGGTCTCCGCATCTCCGGTACGGGAGACGGTGCCGAGCAGTTGCCAGGTGATGGTGGCACCGACGGCGACCAGGGCGACGAGGACGCCGGACAGGACCGGAGGGACGGGGTGGGAGATCGTGAGTGCCGCGACGACGCCGCCCAGGGCGCCGTACCCGGCGGTCAGCGTGGGGACGGCCGTGGCGGGGGGCGGTGACGGGCGGAGCAGCCGGGGGAGGGCGGTGACGGCGGCGACCAGCGCGGGGACACCGACCAGTGGCAGGGCGAGGATCAGCTTGTCGGCGGCGAACCACCATCCCGAACGGCTCAGCGTGACCGCCAGCCCGACCCGCAGACCGGTGGCGGCCAGTGCCGCCAGGTTCAGGCCGAGGGCGATCAGGCGGGTACGGCGATCACGGCGGGCCATGACCGTGCTCACCCCGGCGCCGAGCCAGAGCGCGGCGACGAGAACGAGCAGGATGCGGTCCAGGGCGAGGAGCTGCGCGGTATTCATGATCTTTCAGGGTGAGTGGAAAGGGCCGGAACCGTGAGAGACGGCGCGGGTGAGGTCAGAACGGGGAGGAGGCCAGGTCGGGGGTCCGCCTCCTGGCGTGGGCGGGTGAGGCCAGGGCCCTCGCCTCGCGGAAGATCACCACGGAGGCCCAGAGCAGCACCAGGCCGAGGATCGCGTGGAAGCCGAACACGACGTGGGCGAAGGTGTTGGTCTGCTCCTTGGTGGCACCGGACAGCTCGACCAACGGGAAGATCACGAAGAGCTGGCCCAGCATGACCGCCAGCGGGACGAGGCTCAGCCAGATCATCTTGCCGCCCGCGCGGGCCAGCGCGGCGACGATCGCGGTGACCAGGGAGAGCGCCGGGATCACCGCGATCCCGTTGATCGCGTGCGGGGTGATGGCGCTGGAGGCGCCCGGGCTCGGGGTGGGGCGCTCGAAGGCGCCGAAGGTGGAGAGGTAGAACTGGGCGATCACGGCGAGCAGCAGGAGTGCGGCGGAGCCGAGGAAGACCTTGCGCATGGAACGTTCCCTGAAGTGTCGGTCGGGGGAGGTTGACGTTCCAAGGATCACCTTCACCACTTGGCAGGCTCTTGCTGTTGTCTGCGCCACCACTTGGGGCCGGGAATCGGCAGGTCGGGCGGCTCGGGCTGGGACCATGGACGGCGCCGAGGTCAGGACCGGGAGCGTTCGCCGAGCGTCAAACGTTCACGGCCGTGGTCCCGGTGTTCGGCCGCCGTCGGCCTGGTGTTCAACACGGTCGTGAACAATGCACGATTCGGTGCACCCCCAGCTGGAAGGCCACGATGAACGCTTCGCACGATGACACCGGTGGCGGATCCGGCGGACGGCCGGTGCACGCGCTGGGCGAGGTCATCGGGGTCTTCCTGAAACTCGGCGTGATCGGATTCGGCGGCCCGGCCGCGCACACCGCGATGATGCGTGACGAACTGGTGCGCCGGCGCGGCTGGGTCTCCGATGAGCGCTTCGTCGACCTGATAGGCGCCGTCAACCTCATCCCCGGCCCCAACTCCACCGAACTGGCCATCCACCTGGGTTATGACCGGGCTCGCTGGAAGGGTCTGATCGCCGCCGGGGTGTGCTTCATCCTGCCCGCCTTCGCCATCGTCCTCGCCCTGGCCTGGTCCTATGTCCGCTACGGCCGGACCCCTGCCGTCGAGGGGTTGCTGTACGGGATCAAACCGGTGGTGGTGGCCATCGTGGTGTGGGCCCTGGCCGGACTGCTCAGGACCGCGATCAAGGGCCGGCTGACCGCGCTCGTCGCCACGGTGGCACTGGCGCTGTACCTGCTCGGTGTCAACGAGCTGCTCGTGCTGGCCGCCGGTGGGCTGGTGGTGATGGCGGCCGGCACCAGGCACGTCTGGCTGCCGCGTCGCGGTTCTCCAGGCCTGGTGCTGGTGCCGCTGCTTCCCGACCCCACCGGCGGCCGGCTCACCGAGCTGTTCCTGACGTTCCTGAAGATCGGTTCGGTGCTGTACGGCAGCGGCTACGTCCTGCTGGCCTTCCTGGAGGGCGACTTCGTACGGCGGCTCGGCTGGATCACCCGCGACCAGTTGCTGGACGCGATCTCCATCGGCCAGCTCACCCCGGGGCCGGTGTTCACCACCGCCACCTTCGTCGGCTACGTCATCGCCGCCCTGCCGGGGGCGGTGCTGGCCACCGTCGCCATCTTCACCCCGTCGTTCGTGCTGGTCGGCCTGCTGACCCGGCTCGTCGACCGGATCCGCGGCCGGGCCTGGTCATCGGCGTTCCTGGACGGTGTCAACGCCACCGCGCTGGCCCTGATGGCCGGTGTCACCCTGCAACTGGCCGGTGATGCGTTCGTCGACCCGCTCACCGTGGCACTGGCCGTGCTCGCGCTGCTGCTGCAGTGGCGCACTAGGCTCAACACCGCCTGGTTCATCGCCGCGGCCGCCGCCATCGGCCTGGCCCGCACGCTGCTCGTCGGTTGACCGGAGCCCCCTGTGCCGAATCTCGAAACGGTACGGGCAGACTCTGTTGGGTGAAGCGAATCCTCATCATCGGCATCGGTGCCGGTGATCCCGACCATCTCACCCTCCAGGCGGTCAAGGCCATCGCCGGTACCGACGTGTTCTTCGTCCTGGACAAGGGCGAGGTCAAACACGACCTCGTCCAGCTGCGGCACGACCTCGTCGACGCGCACGCCCGCCCGCCGTACCGGATCGTCGAGGCCGGCGATCCCGAACGTGACCGGACCACTCCCGACTACGCGCCCGCGGTCGAGGACTGGCGCTCGCGCCGCGCCGACATCTGCGAGCGGTTCATCCGTGACGAGCTCGCCGAGGGGCAGACGGGTGCCTTCCTGGTGTGGGGCGATCCGGGCCTGTACGACAGCACCCTGGCCATCGTCGAGGAGATTCACCAGCGGGGCTCGGTCCGGTTCGAGCACGAGGTGATTCCCGGTGTCAGCAGCGTGTCCGCACTCACCGCCCGGCATCGGGTCAGCCTGACCCGGGTCGCCCGGCCGGTGCACATCACCACCGGCCGGCGGCTCGCCGAGGAGGGGCCCTCGGCCGACGACGTCGTCGTCATGCTGGACGCCCACTGCGCCTTCGCTGATCTGGGCGCCGATCTGGGCGCCGATCCGGGCGGTGACTTCGACATCTACTGGGGCGCCTACCTCGGCACTCCCGACGAGATCCTGGTCGCCGGACCGGTGCCCGAGGTCGCCGACCGCATCCGCGAGCTGCGTGCCGAGGCACGGGCACGCAAGGGCTGGATCATGGACACCTACCTGCTCCGCAGGGTGTCTCGCTGAGCACCTGTCGCGGCGGCCTTCGGGAGCCGCCGCGCATCCGGTCGGTATCCGCTTGTCGCCGTCATGGCCGTATGGCCCGCGCAGCAGAGGCTCACCTCCAAAACCCGATCCATCCCGGGCCGGGGAGCGGGCCGTGGCGGCCGGATCGACGGGCGGAACCGGGTCCGCCGCGCCGCGACGAATCACCTTCTGTTGACGGCCCGCCACGAAAAGAGTTACATTGCGGACGATTTCGCGGTGGTCCGAGGGAAGTCCGGTGAGAAGCCGGTGCGGTCGCGCCACTGTATCCGGAACGTGAGTTCCGGGAGCCAGGTTACTTGGCCGCCGCGTCCTCATCTGTCGGGACGCGTCATCCCCAAGGAGGCTACTCATGCGTGAGCTGTCCGTTTCTCAGCCCGTTCCCCTCTCCCACCTGGCCCGCTGGCTCGTGGCGGTTCCGCTGCTCCTGCTGGTGGCCTACCTGGTCACCTTCGACCAGGGGGTGGTGTCGCAGGCGGGCGACTATCTGCACGAACTCATGCACGACGGGCGCCACCTGCTCGGCGTTCCCTGCCACTAGACCGCGCGCCGTGATCCGTACCCTGTTGCTCCGCGGCCTGCTCGTCGGGCTGGTCGCCGGGCTGATCGCCGCCGTGTTCGCCTACCTGCTGGGCGAGCCGAACATCGACCAGGCCATCGCGCTCGAAGAGGCCGCCGCCCACGCCCAGACCGAGGTCGGGCACTCCCACGGGGAGGAGGCACTGGTCAGCCGGTCCGGCCAGCAGGCCGGGCTCTTCCTCGCCCTGGCCCTGTACGGCATGTCCGTGGGGGGCATCTTCTCCCTCGTCTTCGCCGGGCTGCGCGGCCGGATCGGTCCCCGCTCCGACGTGGTGCTGGCCGCGACGATGGCCGCCACGGCGTTCGTCGCGATCGTGCTGGTGCCGTTCGTCAAGTACCCGGCCAACCCGCCCGCCGTCGGTGACCCGGACACCATCGGCAGCCGGACCACGCTGTACCTGGTCCTGGTCGCCATCGGCCTGCTGTCCGTGGCGGTGGGAGTGGCCTGCGCCCGTAAGGTGCCGGCCAGGCCCTGGCTCGCCGGCGCGGCCGGCTTCCTGGTCCCCGTCATCGTCACCCTGTTCGTGCTGCCGGCGGTCAACGAGGTGCCCGACGGTTTCCCCGCCCAGCTGCTGTGGGACTTCCGGCTGTCCTCCCTCGGCACGCAACTCGTGCTCTGGTCGGCCATCGGCGTCCTGTACGGCATCGCCGTCCAGCGCGTGGTCCGCCGCGACGCGCTCACGGCGGCCCCGAACTGAACGTTCGGCGGGTCGGACACGTCAGCAGGATCTCGCAGAAAGAAACCTCGTGATCGGTGCCTATCCGTTCAGTGCCGTCGTCGGTCTCGACGACCTCAAGCTCGCGCTGATACTCAACGCGGTCTCCCCACGGGTGGGCGGTGTGCTGGTCCGGGGGGAGAAGGGGACCGCCAAGTCCACGATCGTCCGCGCGCTCGCCGCACAACTCCCCGCGGTCAAGGTGATCGCCGCGTGCCGCTTCTCCTGCGACCCGGCCGAGCCGGATCCGGGCTGCCCCGACGGCCCGCACGACGCGGGCGAGGGCGGGCAGGAGCGTCCGGCCGCGCTGGTGGAGCTGCCCGTCGGCGCGTCGGAGGACCGGCTGGTCGGCGCGCTCGACATCGAGCGCGCGCTCACCGAGGGGGTCAGGGCGTTCGAGCCGGGCCTGCTCGCCGCCGCGCATCGAGGTGTCCTCTACGTCGACGAGGTCAACCTGCTCCACGACCATCTCGTGGACCTGCTGCTCGACGCCGCCGCGCTCGGCACCTGCTTCGTCGAGCGAGAGTCGGTCTCGGTACGGCACGCGGCGCGGTTCCTGCTGGTCGGCACGATGAACCCGGAGGAGGGCGAGCTGCGGCCACAGCTCCTGGACCGTTTCGGGCTGACCGTCGAGGTGCGGGCGTCCAGGAATCCGGACGAGCGGGCCGAGGTGGTACGGCGCCGGCTGGCCTTCGACGCCGATCCCGCCTCCTTCGCCGCCGGGTGGGCGGGACAGGAGGCGGCCCTGGCGCGGCGGATCGCCGAGGCCAGGGAGCGGGTCAGGCAGGTCGTGCTGCCGGACGCCCGGCTGCGCCAGATCGCGGGAGTGTGCGCCGCCTTCGAGGTGGACGGGCTCCGGGCCGATCTGGTCACGGCCAACGCGGCCATCGCGCACGCGGCCTGGCGCGGCGGCGCCGAGGTCACGGCCGAGGACGTGCGCGAGGCGGCCCGTCTCTCGCTGCCACACCGCCGCCGCCGAGACCCGTTCGACGCGCCGGGCCTTGACGAGTCACGCCTCGACGACCTCCTGGCGGAGCACGGTGGCGACGAGCCGGACGACCCGGATGGAGGGCCGAGCGGTTCCGGCGGTCCGGGCGATTCGGGTGGTTCGGACGGCCCCGTGAACTCCGGGGACGGTCCCGAGACCGGCTCCGCGGAAAGTCCCGCGGGTGATGGTTCCGGTGCGGGCCCGCACGGCGACACGGACGGCGGTGGTTCGCACGACGGTGGTTCGCACGACGGTGGTTCCGGGGCCGGCGCCGCCGATGTCCCGGGCGCCTCCGACGGGACCGGCGCCTCGCCGGACCGTCCCTCCGCCGAGCGGGTGGTCGCCGCCGCCGAACCGTACCGGGTGCGCCCCTTCCAGGTCCCCGGGCTGGGCGACGGCGCCTCGGGTCGGCGGTCGCGGGCCCGTACCCCCAACGGGCGGACCACCGGATCGCGGGTTCCCGCCGGGCGGCTCCAGCGGCCGCACCTGTCGGCGACGCTCCGCGCCGCCGCGCCGTACCAGCGCGAGCGCGGCCGCAGTGGCCCCGGCCTGCTGGTACGTGACACCGACCTGCGCGAGGCCGTCCGCGAGGGCAAGGAGGGCAACCTCGTGCTCTTCGTGGTGGACGCGAGCGGTTCCATGGCGGCCCGGCAGCGCATGCGCGAGGTCAAGGCGGCTGTGCTCAGCCTGCTGCTCGACGCCTACCAGCGGCGGGACAAGGTCGGGCTGATCACCTTCAGGGGATCCACGGCGGACCTGGTGCTTCCCCCGACCTCCTCGGTCGAGGTCGGCGCGGCGCGGCTGCGGGAGCTGCCGACCGGCGGTCGCACCCCGCTGGCGGCCGGGCTGCGCCGGGCCGCCGAGGTGCTCAGGGTGGAGCGGTTGCGTGACCCCGCCAGAAGGCCGCTGCTCGTGGTGGTCACCGACGGCCGGGCCACCTCGGGGTCCGACGTGGCGGCCCCCGCCGCGCTGCTCGCCGGTACGGCGGGGGTCGTGGTCGACTGCGAGAGCGGTCCGGTGCGGCTCGCCCTGGCCCTCGACCTCGCGGCCAGGCTGGGCACGCCCGCGGTACGGCTCGACGCGCTCGCGGCGGGCGGCGGGCTCGGCGGGCTCGTCCGTGACTACCGGACCGACTACCGGAAGGCGGTCTGAGATGCCGCAGGGCAAGCCGGACACGGTGCCCGAGGACGGGCTCACCACGCGCCAGCGCCGCAACCGGCCGCTGCTGATCGTGCACACCGGGCCGGGCAAGGGGAAGTCCACCGCCGCCTTCGGGATGGCGCTGCGCGCGTGGAACCAGGGCTGGCCGGTCGGGGTGTTCCAGTTCGTCAAGTCGGCCAAGTGGCGCATCGGCGAGGAACGGGCGCTCGTGGTGCTCGGCGAGTCCGCCGAGGGCGGCAGCGTGACCTGGCACAAGATGGGCGAGGGCTGGTCGTGGATCCAGCGGCCGGGCAGCGAGGAGGACCACGCCGCCGACGCCCGCGAGGGCTGGGAGCAGATCAGGCGTGACCTGGCCGCGGAGACCTACCGCTTCTACGTCCTCGACGAGTTCACCTACCCGCTGAAATGGGGCTGGCTGGACGTGGACGACGTGGTCGCCACCCTGGTCGCGCGGCCGGGCAACCAGCATGTCGTGATCACCGGCAGGGACGCCGACCCGAGGCTGGTCGAGGTCGCCGACCTGGTGACCGAGATGGGGAAGGTCAGGCACCCGATGGACGCCGGGCAGAAGGGCCAGAGGGGCATCGAATGGTAGTGCCGCGACTGGTGATCGCCGCGCCGTCCTCGGGCAGCGGGAAGACCACCGTCGCGACCGGCCTGATGGCGGCGCTGCGCGCGCGGGGCCTGCGGGTCTCTCCGCACAAGGTGGGACCCGACTACATCGACCCCGGCTACCACGCGCTCGCCACCGGGCGCCCCGGCCGCAACCTCGACCCCTGGCTGACCGGTGAGGACCGGGTGGCGCCGCTCTTCCTGCACGGCGCGCGGGACGCGGACATCGCCGTGGTCGAGGGGGTCATGGGCCTGTACGACGGTGCCGGGAGCGGGGACTTCGCCTCCACCGCGCACGTCGCCCGGCTGATCGGCGCGCCGGTGGTCCTCGTGGTGGACGCCGCGCGGCAGGGCAGGTCCGTGGCCGCGCTCGTGCAGGGCTTCGCCTCCTTCGACACCCGGGTCCGGCTGGCCGGGGTGATCCTCAACCGGGTCGGCTCGCCGCGGCACGAGGAGATCTGCCGCGCCGCGCTGGACGAGAGCGGCATCTCCGTACTGGGCGTGATCCCGCGGGTGGACGGGGTGGCGACCCCTTCCCGTCATCTCGGGCTGATCCCGGCGGCCGAGCGCAGCGGGGACGCGGTGGCGGCGGTGGAGCGGATGGGCGCCCTGGTCGCCGGCTCCTGCGACCTCGAAGGACTGGTGGCCCTGGCGCGCTCGGCGCCGCCGCTGCCCGCGCATCCCTGGACCCCGGCCCTGCCCCCGTCTGTGACCGTGACCGCGTCCGCGTCCGGTGGGCGGCCGGTCGTGGCCGTGGCGGGCGGGGCGGCGTTCACCTTCGGGTACGCCGAGCAGGTCGAGCTGCTCGCGGCGGCGGGGGCCGAGGTGGCGACCTTCGACCCGCTCAGGGACGAGTGCCTCCCCGAGAACGCCGGGGCGGTCGTCATCGGCGGCGGCTTCCCCGAGATGTACGCGGCGGAGCTGTCCGCCAACGAGCCGCTCCGCCGCCGGGTGGCCGCCTTCGACGGCCCGATCGTCGCCGAGTGCGCCGGGCTGCTCTACCTGGCGCGCGAGCTGGACGGCCATCCCATGTGCGGAAGGCTCGACATCACCGCGACGATGACCGGCAGGCTCACGCTGGGCTACCGTGACGCCGTGGCGACCGCCAAGTCCGTGCTCACCCGCGAGGGCGAGCGCTATCGGGGCCACGAGTTCCACCGCACGGCCACCGATCCCGGGCACGCGACGCCGCCGCTGTTCCGCTGGAGGGGCGCGGCCGACGGCTTCGCCGAGCCCCTGCTGGCCGCCTCCTACCTGCACCTGCACTGGGCAGGCAGTCCCGAGCTGGCCGGACGCCTGGTCGCGGCAATCGGCTGAACCGCCCTCACTCGGGGTGGCGGTAAGACTCGTGCAATCAGGTACAAGCGTTTGAGTTAACCCAGGTCAGCCGGGGTATCCGAGGGATCTTTCCCGGATCGGGCGACGGGCTGGATCTTGTGCGGTCAGTATTGATCCGGATTCGTAGGGTTTGCGGCGGCCAGCGGGAGGGGGCCGCGGCTTGCGAGAGAGCCGGATGCCGTGGTGCGTGTGCTGGATGAGGACGAGCTGGTCGGGAACTGGACGCTGGTCGGGGATGAACTGGCGCTTTTGTCGAATCGGCGGGCGCCGACGAAGCTGGCGTTCGCGTTGATGCTGCCTTCTATGCGCTGAATGGCCGGTTCCCCAAGGGCCGGCACGAGCTTCCCGACCAGGCCGTCAGGTATGTGGCACGACTGGTTGAGGTCTCGGAGGCGGATCTGGCGTTGTACGAGTGGGACGGCCGGACGAGCAAGGAGCATCGGAGCGAGATCCGCCGGTACTTCGGGTTCCGGGAGTGCACGCTGGCCGACTCGGACAAGGCGGCCTCGTGGCCGGCCGCCCACGTGTGCGACAAGGAGCGCCAGGCCGAGCGGGTGCGGGTACACCGCTGAGCGACTTCTGGCATGCGCCTGAGGTACGGTCACTCCGCTTGACCTGTACGAAACTGTATCGTACCGTTACGGGATGCAGCAGGACTCCCCACCCCGTTCCCGCATGTCGCCCGAGCGTCTCGCCGAGTTGTTCGAGGCCGTACGTGCGTTGCTGTTGGAAGCCGGCTACGAACGGTTCACCTTTGATGCGGTGGCGGCCCGTGCTCGAACGAGCAAGGCGACGCTGTACAGGCATTGGGGGGGCAGCAAGGCCGACCTGGTCATGGCCGCCCTCACATATCAAGGTCCGGCCCTGCCTGACTACGCTGCGGCGACCTCGCTCGACGAGGTATTCGCGCAGATGGCTCGCGACGGCGCGTCGGCCAGCGACCTGCGCCTGGGATTCATGCTGCTGCACGCGGCAGCGACCGACCCTGACCTGGGCACCGCGCTGCGCAGGGAGATCATCGCGCCGATCGTGGACGCGCTGGCCGCCGGTTTCGAGGCTGCCGCCGACCGTGGCGAGGTCGTGCGCGACTCGCCACTGTTCCGGCGGCTGGCCCACCTGATCCTCGCCGACCTCGCCTTCTCCCCCCTGATCGGCGGCCGGGAGGAGAACGCGGCGTCTCGGCAAGAGCTGTTCCGGACGATCGTCCGGCCGGCGCTCACCTTCACCGATCACAGCAACGACTAGGGGTTCGCACAGCATGGCAACGTACCTATACCGCCTGGCTCAAGGCTCGTTTCGGCAATCGAGCAAAGCCGCCATCGAGTCGACGTTGGACGCGCTGAAGAAACTGCCCGGCGTCACCTCGGTCACTGACCCGTACCAGACGAACCAGGTGGCCCCGAACGGGTCGCTCGCCCTGGCAACGTGAGCTACAAGGCCCTGCCGAGTGAGATCACCCCGGCCCAGCAGGACGCGCTGACGGCGGCTCCGGCGCCCGCCCGCGACGCGGGGATGACGGTCGTCATCGGCGGTACCGCGATTGCCGCCACGAATGCCTTCTCGTCGACCGAGGTCATCGGCGTGCTGGTCGGCGCGGTAGTGCTGGCCAGCACCTTCGGTTCGCTCGCCGCAGCAGGCCTGCCCCTGCTCACCGCGATCATCGGCGTGGGCGTCGGGCTGGCCGCCCTGTTGTCAGCCACTGGGTCGAGCTCAGCGCGACCTCCCCGGTCCTGGCCTTGATGCTCGGCCTGGCCGTCGGCATCGACTACGCGTTGTTCATCGTCTCCCGCTATCGCCAGGACCAGCCCTCTCCCGGCGGCGCGGGAGCCGCGCGCGCTATGCAGACGTTCAAATCAAACGAACGTATGAGTGAAGCAATATGAGAAAGAGGGTTGTCATGAAACTTCTTGTGTACGGCGCCGGGGTTGTCGGCAGCCTGTTCGCCGCCCGCCTGCACGAGGCCGGGCACGACGTCTCGCTCCTCGCACGGGGCGAGCGCCTGGCCTCTCTGCGGCGGCATGGCGTGCAGCTCGCCGAGGCGGACGGCCCGGCTGTCAGGCGGGTACCGGTGCCGGTGGTCGAGCACCCGGCCGGCGGGTATGACCTGATCGCCGTCTTCGTCCGCACCCATCAAGTCGACGCGGTGCTGGAGTCACTCGCCGGTGTCGAAGGCGACGTGCTGTTCATGCTCAACTGGGCGGCCGGTGCGCAGCCGCTGGGCGCGGTGATAGGCCACGAGCGGGTGCTGCTCGGCTTCCCCACGGCCGCCGGCACGATGGACGGCGACGTGGTGCGCTACCGCGCGACCAACTTCATGACCCGCCGGGTCGCGATGCCGTTCGGCGAACCCGACGGCCGTACCACCCCGCGACTGGAATGGATCGTGGAGGCGTTCCGCGCCGCCGGGATCAACGCCAAGGCCGAGCCGCGGATGGATGCCTGGCTCAAGACGCACGCCGCGTTCGCGGTGCCACTCGGGCAGGCGGTGCTGGCGGCGGGCGGCCCGGTGGCGCTGGCCGACGATTCGGACGCGGTCCGCGGCATGCTCCGCCTCATGCGGCAGAACCTGGCCGCCATGCCGACGCCGCCGGTTCCTCGCGGGTTCGCCGCGTTGCGGACTCTGCCGGAAGGGCTGCTCGTGGCCGTGCTGCGGCGCTTCCTGCGGAGCCCGACGGCCGCACACAGCGGACTCAGCAACGCCTCGCCCGCGGAGGCGGCCGAACTCGAGCGGCTGGCCGAACAGATGCGTGCCTATGCGAGGGTCCGGTAGGCGACAGGCGACAGGCGACAGGCGACAGGCGGCTGCGCCTGCTCGGCCGGCCGCGCGGACTCTCACGGTCACTCACCCGAACCGCCGGGAGCATCCGGACCTGCATCCGAAGCGTTATCCGCAGGCCCGGAATCCTCGACCACGGGACGGGCCGGCGCGGGCACACCGTAATGATGGACGCTCATCGTCCCGCCCTGGATGGCGTTCACCGTCCCCCCGTCCCAGGTGGTGTTTACCTGCGGCCGCGCCTCGCCCGTGGGGTCCGATGGCTCCAAGCCCGGCGGCATCGGTCGAACCGCACTCACTCCGGGGGGCGGGTCAGCGGTCCTCCAGGTCGCCCTCGATGGTGAGGTACGCCTCCCGCAGGGCCGTCATGATCTCGGGGTCGGGGTGCTCCCACATCTTCCGGTCGGCCGCCTCAAGGAGCCGTTCGGCGATGCCGTGCAGCGCCCACGGGTTCGACGCGGCCATGAACGCCCGGTTCTCCGGGTCCAGGACGTAGGTGGCGGCCAGCCTGTCGTACATCCAGTCGGCCAGCACACCCGTCGTGGCGTCGTAGCCGAACAGGTAGTCCACGGTGGCGGCCAGCTCGAACGCGCCCTTGTACCCGTGCCTGCGCATCGCCGCCAGCCAGTTGGGGTTGACCACCCGGGCGCGGAAGATCCGCGCGGTCTCCTCGTGCAGGGTCCTGGTCCGCACCGCGTCCGGACGGGTGCTGTCGCCCACGTACGCGGCGGGCGCCCGGCCGGTGAGCGCCCGCACGGTGGCGATCATCCCGCCGTGGTACTGGAAGTAGTCGTCGGAGTCGGCGATGTCGTGCTCGCGGGTGTCGACGTTCTTCGCGGCCACCGCGATCCGCCGGTAGGCGCTCTCCATGTCCTGCCGCGCCGGTGTTCCGTCGAGGTCGCGGCCGTAGGCGAAGCCGCCCCAGACCGCGTACACCTCGGCCAGGTCGGCGTCGTCGCGCCAGTTCCCGCTCTCCATCAGCGGCAGCAGGCCCGCGCCGTAGGCGCCCGGACGGGAGCCGAAGATCCGCAGGGTGGCCCGCCGCTCGTCGCCGTGCGCGGCCAGGTCGGCGTCGGCGTGCGCCCGCACGTAGTTCTCCCCGGCGGTCTCCGCGAGGCCCGCGACCAGCCGTACGGCGTCGTCCAGCATGGTGACGACGTGCGGGAAGGCGTCCCTGAAGAACCCGCTGATCCGGACGGTCACGTCGATTCTGGGCCGGCCGAGTTCGGCGAGCGGGATCGGTTCGAGGCCGCTGACCCGCCGGGACGCCTCGTCCCAGACCGGCCGCACGCCGAGCAGCGCGAGCACCTCCGCCACGTCGTCGCCCGCCGTGCGCATGGCACTGGTGCCCCAGACCGACAGCCCGACGGAGCGCGGCCACTCACCGGTGTCGGAGCGGTACCGCTCCAGCAGGGAGTCGGCCATGGCCTGCCCGGTCTCCCACGCCAGCCTGCTGGGCACCGCCCGGGGATCGACGGAGTAGAAGTTCCGCCCGGTCGGCAGCACGTTGATCAGCCCGCGCAGCGGCGACCCGCTCGGTCCGGCGGGGACGTAACCGCCGTCGAGCGCGTGCAGCACCGCGCCGATCTCGTCCGTGGTCCTGGCGAGCCGGGGTACGATCTCCCCGGCCGCGAACCCGAGCACCTTCTCCACGGCGGCCAGGACTCCGGAGTCGCGGTCACTTTCGCCGGTGAGGACGGACGCGGTGACGGGGGAGACGGCGAACGGGTCCCAGCCGTGCTCCTCCATGCCCTCGACGAGGGCGCGGGCCAGCGACTCGGCCTCGTCCACGTTCACCCTCGCGGCGCCGCCGTCCTCGGCCAGGCCGAGGGCCTCACGCAGGCCGGGGAGTGCCTCCTGGCCGGCCCAGATCTGGCGGGCGCGGAGCATGGCCAGCACGAGGTCGACGCGGGCCTTCCCCTCGGGGGCGCTGCCGAGCACGTGCAGGCCGTCGCGGATCTGGACGTCCTTGACCTCGCAGAGCCATCCGTCGACGTGCAGCAGGAAGTCGTCGAACCCGCTGTCCTGCGGCCGGTCGTCGACGCCCAGGTCGTGGTCGAGCCTGGCGGCCTGGATCAGCGTCCAGATCTGCGCCCGGATGGCGGGCAGCTTGGCCGGGTCCATGGCCGCGATCGAGGCGTGCTCGTCCAGCAGTTGCTCCAGCCGGGCGATGTCGCCGTAGGTCTCCGCGCGGGCCATCGGCGGCACCAGATGATCGACCAGTACGGCGTGCGCCCGCCGCTTGGCCTGCGTGCCCTCACCGGGGTCGTTCACCAGGAACGGGTAGACCAGCGGCAGGTCGCCGAGCGCCGCGTCGGGGCCGCAGGAGGCCGACATCCCCGCCGACTTGCCGGGCAGCCACTCCAGGTTGCCGTGCTTGCCGACGTGCACGATCGCGTGCGCGCCGAAGTCGTCGGCCAGCCACCGGTAGGCGGCCAGATAGTGGTGGCTCGGCGGCAGGTCGGGGTCGTGGTAGATGGCGACCGGGTTCTCCCCGAAGCCGCGCGGCGGCTGGACCATCACCACGAGGTTGCCCGCGCGCAGCGCGGCCAGCACGATCTCGCCGTCGGGATCGCGGCTCCGGTCGACGAACAACTCGCCCGGCGGCGGCCCCCAGTGCGCCTCGATGCCGTGCCGCAGGTCCTCGGGCAGCGTCTCGAACCACGCCCGGTAGCGCGCGGCCGGGATCCGCACCGGGTTCGCGGCCAGTTGCTCCTCGGTGAGCCAGTTCCGGTCCTGGCCGCCCGCCGCGATCAGCGCGTGGATCAGCGCGTCGCCGTCCCGCTCCGCCACGCCGGGGAAACCGTCTCCGAGGTCGTACCCGGCCTCCGTCATGGCCGTGAGCAGCCTGACCACGCTGGCGGGGGTGTCCAGGCCGACCGCGTTGCCGATCCTGGAGTGCTTGGTCGGGTACGCCGACAGCATCACCGCGATCCGCCGTTCCGGTGCCCGGACGTGCCGGAGCAGGCCGTGCCGTACCGCGATGCCGGCCACCCGCGAGGCCCGCTCGGGATCGGCCACGTACACGGTCAGGCCCTCGTCGTCGACCTCCTTGAAGGAGAACGGCACGGTGATGATCCGCCCGTCGAACTCGGGGATCGCCACCTGGGAGGCCGCGTCGAGCGGGGACAGGCCGTCGTCGTTCTCCCGCCAGGCGTCCCTTCCCGTGGTCAGGCAGAGGCCCTGCAGGATCGGCACGTCCAGCTCGGCGAGCGCGCCGACGTCCCACGCGGAGTCGTCCCCGCCCGCCGAGGCGGTCGCCGGGCGGGTGCCCCCGGCGGCGAGCACGGTGACCACCAGGGCGTCCGCGGCCCGGAGCGTGTCGAACAGGTCGGGCTCGGCGCTGCGCAGGGAACCGCAGTAGACGGGCAGGGCCTGGCCGCCCGCCTCCTCGATGGCCAGGCAGAGCGTCTCGACGAAGGCGGTGTTGCCCGCGACGTGGTGCGCGCGGTAGTAGAGCACGCCGATGACGGGGCCCTCGGTGCGTCGCGCGACACGTTCGAGGGGGCCCCAGCTCGGGGTGGGCGCGGGCGGTGCGAAGCCGTACCCGGTGAGCAGCACCGTGTCGGAGAGGAAGGCGTGCAGCTGGGCCAGGTTCGCCGGACCGCCGTGCGCGAGGTAGGCGTGCGCCTCGGCGCAGACCCCGCCGGGCACCGTGGACAGCTCCATCAGCTCGGCGTCGGGGGCCTGCTCACCACCGAGGATCACGACGGGCCGCCGGTCGGCGAGCAGCGCGTCCAGCCCGTCCTGCCATGCCCTGCGTCCGCCGAGCAGTCGCACGACCACGAGGTCCGTGCCCTCGGTCAGCGCGGGCAGGTCCTCGGCGGACAGCCTCGCCGGGTTGCCGAGCCGGTAGTTCGCGCCGCTCGTCCGCGCGCTGAGCAGGTCGGTGTCGGAGGTCGACAGCAGCAGGACGGCAGGCGGCGCGGGTGGCACGGCCGATCGCGGGGTGGGCGGCACGGAACGCATGCAGAAGTCCTCCCTCGGGGTCCTCGCCCCGGGTCGTCGTCATCGCGACGGCAGGAGTCTCCTGGCTCCCGGATCAACGCTCACCCCGGCCTTCCCGTCCGTTGCCGGACCGTGGCCTTCGGTGGGGTTCGCTCCCCGGTTACAGTGGCGGGACCGCGCCGGTTTCACACCGGCTTCCTCCCTGCGCCGTCGCCTAGGTCACACTATGCCAGGCGGACATCCGTAAAGAAATGGGAGCTACCATCCACTGCGTGTCAATAACCGACCCTCCCGGAAGAACCCGGGCCGACGCGTGTCCCGGAGCGCTCCAGGTGCACGCCGCGGCCGATGGCGGCCTGGCGCGGATCCGGGTTCCCGGCGGGGCGCTCACGGCGCGTCAGCTCCGCGTGGTCGCCGCCGCCGCCCGGGAGCTCGGATCCGGCGTGATCGAGCTGACCTCCCGGGCGAACCTCCAGGTACGCGGCCTCCCGCCGCAGGACGGCGAGCCCCTTCCCACCGTGCATCCGGCACGCGACGACACGCGCGTTCCGGACGACGGCCGGCGGCTTTCCCCGGCATCCGACTTCGCCGTGCGGCTGGCCGCCGCCGGGCTGCTACCGTCGGCCACGCATGAGCGGGTACGCAACATCGTGGCCTCACCCCTGGCCGGGCGGGCACCCGCGAGCCTGCTCGACATCCGTCCGCTCGTGTCCGAGCTGGACGGGGAACTCCGCGCCCGGCCCGTGCTCGCCGACCTGCCCGGCCGGTTCCTCTTCGCGCTCGACGACGGCTCGGGCGACATGGTGGCTCTTGGCGCGGACGTCACGCTGCTGCCGGTCGATCCGGTGGACGCCTCGGCGGACGTCTCCGAGGTGGCGCTGCTGCTCGCCGGTGCCGACCTGGGGCTGCGTGCACCCGTCTCCTCCGCCGTCACCGGCATGCTCGCGGTCGCCGAGGCGTTCCTGGCCGAGCGCGCCGAGCAGGGGTCGGGCGCGTGGCGGCTCACCGAGCTGACCGACGGCCCAGTACGGGTCTCGGCCCGCGGGCTCGGGGCGGAGCCGGCTCTCCGGCTGTCCGCCCCCGCCGTACGACGGGCGCGAACGGTGGACAGCGGCACAATCGGGGTCGCCGCGCAGCGTGACGGCAGGTCGGCCCTCACCGTTCTCGCCGCGCTCGGACGGCTCACGGCGGCCCAGCTGGAGGCGCTCGCCCAGGCGGCCGAGCACGGCGGGGGAGAGGTCCGGGTGACGCCGTGGCGGACGATCGTCGTCCCCGACCTGCCGCCGCCGGAGGCCGACGGCCTGCGGGCGGCGCTCACGGACGCGGGCCTGGTCGGCGACCCGGCGTCGCCGTGGCTGGGCCTGACCGCCTGCGCCGGCCGGCCCGGATGCGCCAAGGCCCTCGCCGACGTCCACGCCGACATCCATGCGGGTGTGCGCGCGAACGGCGGCACCGGTTCCGAGTCCGGTGCGGACGGTCCTGACGACGTCCACCCCTCGCGGGGCCGCACCCGTGCGCTCCCCGTGCACTGGTCGGGCTGCGAGCGGCGGTGCGGACGCCCGCGCGGCCGGGTCGTGGACGTGGTCGCGACCGGAGACGGATATCGCGTCGAGGCGGACGGCGTGAGCCGTACGTTCGCCGACGCCGAGCAGACGAGCGCCGCGGTGGCGGCGACCAGAGAGGGAAAGTGATCGACTACATCAGGGACGGGGCGGAGATCTACCGCCGCTCCTTCGCCACCATCCGCGCGGAGACGGACCTCGGTGGCATGCCGCCGGGCATCGCCCAGGTCGCGGTCCGCATGGTGCACGCCTGCGGCATGGTCGACCTCGTCGACGACCTCGCGTGGTCGCCGGGAGTCGTCACGGCGGCGCGCGAGGCGCTGCGCGACGGCGCGCCCGTGCTGTGCGACGCCATGATGGTCGCCTCCGGCGTCACCAGGCGACGGCTTCCGAAGGCGAACGAGGTGATCTGCACACTCGGCGACCCACGGGTCCCGGAGCTGGCGCTGCGGCTGGGCACCACCCGCAGCGCCGCGGCGCTGGAACTGTGGCGCGACCGGCTCGACGGCGCGGTGGTCGCGATCGGCAACGCGCCGACCGCGCTGTTCCGCCTGCTCGAACTGGTCGAGGAGGGTGCCGGACGTCCGGCCGCGGTGCTGGGCGTGCCGGTCGGCTTCATCGGGGCCGCGGAGTCGAAGCTGGCCCTGGCCGAGCACCCGGCCGGACTCGACCACCTGGTGGTGCACGGACGCAGGGGCGGCAGCGCGATGGCGGCGGCCGCCGTCAACGCGATCGCGAGCGAGGAGGAGTGAGCGGGTTGAGCGGGGATCTCGGGTGCCTGTACGGGGTTGGGCTCGTGATGGCGGCGGCTGTCGTCAACGTGATCGCGAGCGAGGAGGGGTGAGCGGGTTGAGCGGGGATCTCGGGTGCCTGTACGGGGTTGGACTGGGGCCGGGAGACCCGGAGCTGGTGACGGTTAAGGCGGCCAGGCTGCTCGGCGCGGCCGACGTGATCGCCTACCACAGCGCCCGGCACGGGCGGAGCATCGCCAGGTCGGTGGCCCTGCCCTACCTGCGGGGAGACCAGGTCGAGGAGGCGCTGGTCTATCCGGTGACCACCGAGACCACCGACCACCCCGGCGGATACCAGGGCGCGCTCGACGACTTCTACGCCGACTGCGCCGTGCGGCTGGCCGCGCACCTGGACGCCGGGCGCGACGTGGTGGTGCTCTGCGAGGGCGACCCGCTCTTCTACGGCTCCTACATGCACATGCACAAGCGGCTCGCGCACCGGTACCCGACCGAGGTGGTGCCGGGGGTGACCTCGGTCAGCGGGGCCGCCGCGGTGCTCGGCCGCCCGCTGGTCGAGCGGGACGAGACGCTGACCGTGCTGCCCGGCACGCTCCCGGCGGACGTGCTGGCCGAGCGGCTGGCCGCCGCCGACTCGGCCGCGGTGCTGAAACTCGGCAGGACCTTCGAGAAGGTCCGCGCCGCCTTCGCCGAGGCCGGTCGCCTCGACGACGCCTGGTACGTCGAGCGGGCCACCACCGGTAAACAGCGCATCGAGCCGCTGGCGGACGTCGACCCCGAGTCGGTCCCCTACTTCTCCCTCGCGCTGCTGCCCAGCCCGCTCACGCCGTTCTCCGCGAGGGCCGTGGCCGACCGCGAGGAGCAGGCCGGAGACGAGCGGCGCGGCGAGGTCGTCGTGGTGGGGCTCGGCCCCGCAGGGCGGCCGTGGCTGACCCCCGAGGTGCAGGACGCCCTCGCCCGGGCCGACGAACTGATCGGCTACGGCCCCTACCTCGACCGGGTGCCGCCCAACCCGCGCCAGCGCCGCCACCCCACGGACAACCGGGTCGAGGCCGAGCGCGCCGCGCACGCGCTGGAGCTGGCCGCCGCCGGATCACGGGTGGTCGTGGTCTCCTCGGGCGATCCGGGGGTGTTCGCCATGGCAAGCGCGGTGCTCGAGGTCGCGTCCGAGCCGAGGTTCGCCGACGTCGAGGTACGCGTGCTGCCCGGCCTGACCGCCGCACAGGCGGTGGCCAGTCGCGCCGGGGCTCCGCTGGGCCACGACTTCTGCGTGCTGTCGCTGTCCGACCTGCTCAAGCCGTGGGAGGTCGTCGCGGACCGGATCACCGCCGCGGCGCGGGCCGACCTGGTGCTGGCGATCTACAATCCGGCTTCGCGGAGCCGGACCTGGCAGGTGGCCGCCATGCGCGACCTGCTGCTCGAACACCGATCCCCGCACACGCCCGTCGTCATCGGGCGGGATGTCGGCGGCCCGGCGGAGAGCGTGCGCGTCGTGGAGCTGGCCGACCTCGACCCCGCCGAGATCGACATGCGCTGCCTGCTGATCGTGGGCTCGTCCACCACCCGGCTCACCGAACGCGGCGGACGGCCCGTCGTCTACACCCCGCGCCGCTATCCGGCCTGAGCCTCCACCCAGGCCGCGGCGGCCTCGGCGGTGTCCGCCAGCTGGACACCGCCGGGGAGCGGCGGCCGCCGTACGATGACCACCGGAATCCCCAGCTCCCGCGCGGCGGCCAGCTTGGCGGTGGTCATCTCGCCGCCGCTGTCCTTGGTCACCAGCACCTCGACGCGGTGCTCGCGCATCAGCTCCAGCTCTCCGCGCAGGGTGTACGGCCCCCGGGAGAGCACGACCACCGTCCGGCCGGGCAGCGGCGGGGTGGGCGGATCGACGGACCTGGCCAGAAACCACAGGTCAAGGCCGGTGAACGCGGCCAGGCTGCGGCGGCCGGTGGTGAGGAAGACCCGCCTCCCCAGCTCGGGCAGCAGGCGGGCGGCGGCCTCAAGCGTGGGCACCCAGCGCCAGTCGTCGTCCGGACCCTGGCGCCAGCCGGGACGGCGCAGCACCAGCAGCGGCACCCCGGTGCCGGCGGAGGCCGCGACGGCCGAGGCGGTCATCTGCCGGGCGAACGGGTGGGTGGCGTCGACGACCAGGTCGATCGCGTGCTCCCGCAGCCAGTCGGCGAGCCCCTCGGGGCCGCCGAATCCACCCTCGCGCACCTCGCCGACCGGGAGCCTGGGG
Organism: Streptosporangium sp. NPDC006013; assembly: GCF_040614275.1. NCBI lineage: Bacteria > Bacillati > Actinomycetota > Actinomycetes > Streptosporangiales > Streptosporangiaceae > Streptosporangium > Streptosporangium sp. NPDC006013. The sequence continues at coordinate 1,187 of NZ_JBEXUE010000062.1, read as the reverse complement.
TTGGCGACCCGTCCCGCCAGCGAGGACACCACGTGCAGATCCGCCCGCCCGTCCAGCCGGGCGGCCAGCGCCCTGGCCTCCGCGGTCCCTCCCAGGATCAGCAGGCGTCTCATCTCCCTCCCGCCGGTCAATCCCGGCACCTGTCCGCCGAGTAGAGGTGGCTGTCGGGGAACGCCGAGGCCGTCAGCACCCGCCCGACCACGATCACCGCCGTCCGCAGCACCCCGGCGGCCCTGACCCGCTCGGCGATGTCGGCCAGGGTGCCCCGCAGGATCACCTCGTCGTCCCTGCTCGCCCGGGCCACCACCGCGACCGGGCAGTCGGCGCCGTAGGCGGGGAGCAGTTCCGTGACGACCGCCTCGATCCGCTGCACGGCCAGGTGCAGCACCATGGTCGCCCGGCTCGCGCCGAGCGTGGCCAGGTCCTCGCCCTCCGGCATCGGCGTGGCACGCGCGGACGTACGGGTGAGGATGATGGACTGCCCGACTCCCGGCACGGTGAGCTCCCGCTTCAGCGAGGCCGCCGCGGCCGCGAAGGCCGGGACGCCCGGCACCACGTCGTACGGGATGCCGAGCGCGTCCAGCCGCCGCATCTGCTCGGCCATCGCGCTGAAGACGGAGGGGTCGCCCGAGTGCAGCCGGGCGACGTCCAGCCCGGCCGCGTGCGCGCCGGCCATCTCGGCGACGATCTCATCGAGGGTGAGCCCGGCGGTGTCCACCAGCCGTGCCCCGGGCGGGCAGTCGTCCAGCAGCTCGCGCGGCACCAGCGACCCGGCGTACAGGCACACCGGGGACGAGGCGATCACCCGCAGGCCGCGCACCGTGACGAGATCGGCGGCTCCGGGGCCCGCTCCGACGAAACACACCCTGGCCGTCAAGACTCCTCCTCCTTGACCGATGACCAGACGGTCACCGGCATCATCGTCCGCCAGCCGGTGAAGCCGCCGACCGGGGCGGCGCGGCCGACCGCGAGGCGCACCAGGTCTCCGCCGTGCCTGCCGTACCAGTCGGCCACGACCGCCTCGGACTCCAGGGTCACCGCGTTGACCACCAGCCTGCCGCCCGGCCTGAGCGCCGCCCAGCAGGTGCTCAGCAGGCCGGGAACCGTCGCGCCGCCGCCGACGAAGACGGCGTCGGGCACGGCCAGCCCGGCGAGCGCGCCGGGAGCCGCGCCGACGACGACCTCCA